>JALYZZ010000375.1 GCA_030948675.1 Bacteroidota bacterium
TTTTAAACATTTGAACCATATCGGTCGGACCATTATCGTGGAAGGTTTCTCTAAAACAATTTGCAGTGCCTTGTATATCTCGGATATGAACGAAATGAATTCGCTTAGCCTTTCCAAATTCCTCAATCAAAGCTTTTACATTTTCCCCCATTGTGGTGTATGTTCCCTGGCAAAATGTAAGTCCGTGAGAAGGACTGTTACTCAAAGACAACGCTTTTCTTATACCATCAGCGTTGATGAAAATTCTTCCTATTCCCCTAAGGGGTGATATTGGCGGGTCATCAGGATGTAAGGCCATTTTAACCCCCGCCTGCTCCGCAACAGGTATTACTTTTTCAATAAAGTACTTGTAATTCTCCCAAATCTTTTCTTCGCTCACTTCTCCAAATTCGGTCATTGGCTGACTGTCGGCAATGCTTGAATCAAAACCACTTACCATTGCACCCGCCCTTTCTGCTATGTCAGTCGTTGTTCTGTACCAGCCAATGCCTGCCATAAAATTGTAGCATAACAATTTTATATTTAGACTACCCATGTTGACGAGCATCTTTTTATACAATTCGATATCTTCATCCCTTCCATCAAGACCAAATTTAATGCGGTTCATATCGAACTGGTCACCTTCGAGGCCATATAAGGTGAAACCATTTGCCTCACAAATTTCTTTGGAATGGTTTAAGGAGTCGTAATCCCCCGGGGGCAGTGTACCTGTAAGTTCAGGAGCAAGTTTCGCAATGGCATGAGTTATACCCATCTGACTTGCTAGCCGCCACTTCTCGTCGGGCTTATTTCCAAAAAATAAAAAGCTTAGTTTCATATTAGTATCGTTAAAAATAACCTCCCTTTTCAGTAATCTCATGCACCGATTGCCCTTCCTTTACCCAGCCGAATATTTTCTTCTCATTCTCCTTTATTTCTTCTGCCCGCAGCAAAACGTCATAAGCAATATCACGCGGTACTACTAACACACCGTCTATATCTCCAATTATAATATCGTCGGGTTTAATAATGGTAGTACCAATTTGTATGGGTATCTGGTAATGGGTAATCAAACATCTGCCAAGGCTTCCGTTAGAGATGCGGTACTTATAAAACACGGGAAATTCAGCCTCTAAAATTTGATGGGTGTCTCTGATGCCACCATCAATACACGCTGCTTTTACTTTTTTGCCTTTTGCAGTAGCTGTCATTACCCCACCCCATAAAGTTGCTTTTTCATCTTTGGTAGTATCCCAGATAACAAAAGCATCTTCTCCCAGCTCATCTAACATTTGCGTACGAAACTCCATTTCGCCGCTTATCAAAACATTGGGAGCACTCTTAACTGTAAAGGCAAAACCCGCTACCGTTCGGTATTCTCTTAATGGAATGATATGACCCGGTAACGCCTGGTCAAGCAAACAAAATTCGCGCAACACATCGTTTACCGCCCCTGTATATAATTGCTCGAAACGGTACAGTATTTCCTTTTCATCAATCGGAAAAATAACGGTTGCTTTCATTTCCCTTGTCTCGATTAACTTTTCGAGGTTCATCATACCAACCTCTTTTTTATACTGATCTACACTCATGGTAAATTTTTTTTAGTGATCAATTTTTGTTTGGTTTATGTTGTAATTTTCTTCTTTTGGCTCGATGGTTTTTTTTAATGGTATGTAGCTTTGATGGAGGGTGCCTCATCCCCCACCCTCTACAGAGGAGTGGAATGAATTTTACTCCTCCTTCGGAAGATCAGGGAGGCTCTTATACACCTGCACTTGCCAGAAAACCTCCATCAACCGGAACAACGATACCGGTTGCAAAACCTGCCGCTTCATCATTAATAAGCCAGTTCATACAACCTATCAGTTCAGGTGCATTTCCGAATCGCTTCATGGGTGTGTGCGCCAAAACGCTTTTAGCCCTTTGGGTATGACTACCATCTTCGTTGAACATTATCTTACGGCTGCGGTCATTCAGAAAAAAGCCGGGCGCAATAGCATTAACACGAATATTTGCCGGAGCCAGGTAAGCGGCAAGCCACTGAGTAAAACTGGCTATGCCTGCTTTAGCCATTCCATAAGCCCCCACTTTCGATAACGGCCTGTAACTGTTCATCGAAGCAATGTTTATGATTACTCCGGCCTTTTGCTTAGCCATGCTCCTGCCAAAAACAAAACTTGGTATTACTGTGCCCATCGTGTTTATATCTATTACACTTTTAAAAACACCCATATTCAAATTGAAAAAACCTTTCACTGAATCGTCATTCAATAATTCCCTTTCATCAAATTCTGTGATGTTGGTCAAGGCTTCATTCTGATTACCGCCTGCACCGTTTATAAGCACAGAACAAATGCCAAGTTCTTTTTCAATAATGTCTTTTGCATTTGAGACCGACACTTCATCAGCGACATCTGTACTTACTGAAAACGCATGACCTCCCGAGCTGGTAATTTCGTGCTCTACTACTTTTAATTTGTCCATACTTCTTCCAAGCAATGCAACCTTGTATCCCTGCGATGCGAGGTTTCTTGCCATTTCAGAACACAAGGTTCCTCCGGCTCCGGTTACTACGGCAATTTTTTCTTTGTTGGTAGATGCCATTATTTTATTTATTGAAAATGAATTTTTTACTGTTGTTGTAGGCAATATCTTTTATCAGTTGGCTAATTAAATCGTTGTCGGCGGGCAGCTCGCCACCATCAACCCACATACCCACAACATTGCAGAGAATGCGGCGGAAATATTCGTGACGGGAAAAAGAAAGCAAACTCCTCGAATCAGTTGTCATACCTACAAAATGGCTTAGCAAACCGTATGACGATAGCGTTACCAAATGTTGCCTTATCCCTTCGTACTGGTCGTTGTACCACCATGCCGGTCCAAACTGAATTTTACCCGCTACACCATCCTCTGCATAAGAACCTGTAAGGGTTGCAAAAGCAGCATTGTCTGCAGGGTTTAAGGTGTATAAAATTGTTCTGGGCAATAGCTCCTGTTGCTCCATTGCATCTAAAAACATGCAAAGCGATTCTATATCGCACGTCTTCCCTATAGTAGCATAACCCCCTGCTGGCCCCACCAGTTTTCGTAGCCTTGTGCTCGTGTATCGGTGCGCACCTATGTGAAGCTGCAATACCCACCCACGCTTGCAATATTCCGTTCCAAGAAAAACTAATAGGTGCGATTTTAAAAGAACTATTTCCCGGTTGTTTAGAGGTATATCGTTGAGGTAATTCTCAAATAAAATTGTTGCTACAGATTCGGTCGGTAGCAAAAAGGCAAAGCCTGCATCTAAAGAATGGTCAGCTAGTTTGCATCCCGCTTCGTTGAAGTCATTTAGCTTTTGTGTGATTGCCTGCTTATAATCATCCAGGTTTTTAATGGCTCCGTCGTTCCCCGAAAGTTTTTGCATCCAGTTTGAAGATGGGCCATCAAAGGCAACAATAGAATCTCCTCTCAGCGAGGGCAATACTTTCACTCCGCCGTTCCCAGAAGCTGTTTTATGTAGTTCTAAGTTATCTGTTAAATCATCGGAAGTACATACAATTTCTGCTTTCCATTTATGTAAAATATCCAGTGCTCCAAACCCGTCGTTTTGGAGTTGCTTGTTGCAGGTATTCCAGACTTCATCAGCATTCTTTTCTGAAAGAATTTCATCTATTCCAAAAATTCTTTTTAATTCAAGGCAGCTCCAGTGAAACAACGGATTGCCTATTGTCTTTGAAACTGTTTTTACCCC
>JALYZZ010000386.1 GCA_030948675.1 Bacteroidota bacterium
AACTGCTTCCCGGAAGCATACAACCGATAATTCTATATCTTATCGTAGTATTATTAAACTCTGACGGAACTGGAATAGTAACATTACTCCATTTATTAGACCCGTAGGCAGAAACAAGTTCTGCAGCAGACTTTTTAACGAGTGTAGTAAAGCTGGCACCATTGTCTTTCGATATCATTACAAACAAGTAAAAAAAATTGTTTGCCGGATTTACATTAGCATTGAAAATTTTAAACTGAATACTTGCAGAGGTTACACAAGGGAGAGTACAATTGACGTTGGGTCCGGTAGCACGACATGTTGATTCATCTGCAGCATTAATAGTACTGCTATTTGAAATTCTTAATGCAAAAGGTGCAGAAGCATACTTCTTATTATCCACCGCTATGACAGAGCGAGTGTCGTAAGTATAATCAATCCACTTTCCAAGGCCTTCCATAAATCCAGTATTAAGCGGAGTGGTATAGCCGAGGTTAAATGCATTTGGAAAAGTCTCGGTGTTAAGAACTGTTTGTGCAACGGATTTGACAAAAAAACTTGCAAACAACAGTAAAAACACGAGTCGAGTAGAAATTTTCATTAGGGGTATTTTTAAATATTTAGTTTAATATTCCTCGAAAAAACCAATTAGAAACAGGTTACTAAAGCGTGCGGAAATTGGATAGAAAATAACAATCGAAATGGATTAAAAAGCAGCTAAACGAAACCTCTTTAATTTTATCGGTAAGTAAAAATGGAGAAAAGTTGCAACAATACAACAAACATTTGAAACTAAATATCAAAAAGAATTTTTGCAGAAAAAAGTCATTTCGCTTTTTCTCCGCGAGCTACGATTTTTAATAAAATTGCCACACCAATTCAAGCAAAATGAGGCGGGCGCTTTTGACATCAATGGCCTCTTTTTTTTATCAGTGGCACTTCCCCTTGATGTTTAAAGATGCCGGTGTCACAGTGCAAGGTAATCTTGAAAAAGTGTATACCCCGGCAATTGAAAATAGCACTGCGTACGATGAGCAATAAAGAATAATGGTAACAAAAACTTCTCAATTCTTATCGCCTAATTTCGATTTCAACTATCTTCGCTAAAAATAATTTACCTATATGAATTTGCATGAATACCAGGCGAAGGAATTGCTGAAGAAATATAATGTTCCTGTTCAGGAAGGCATTGCAGTAGATACTGTAATGGCAGCCGAAGAGGCATACAGGCAAATTAAAAATGACACAGGCAATAACTTTGCAGTTGTGAAAGCGCAGATACATGCAGGCGGTCGCGGAAAAGGTAAAATAGAGGGAAAAGATCAACGCGGCGTGGCAGTAGGTAAAAGCCTTGAAGACATTTCAAACATTGCTAAAAATATACTCGGTGGCACATTGGTCACCATTCAAACAGGTCCGGCTGGCAAAAAGGTAAGTAAAATATTAATTGCGCAAGATGTTTACTATCCAGGACCAAATCCTGTTAAAGAGTTTTATCTAAGTATTCTGCTCGATCGTGCAAAAGGTCAGAACGTGATCATGTACAGCACTGAAGGAGGAATGGATATAGAAGAAGTGGCACACAAAACACCTGAAAAAATATTTAAGGAACTGGTGTTTCCAGGTGGTGGATTGCAGGGTTACCAGGCAAGAAAAATAGCCTTTAACCTGGGCTTGTCTGGTGAGGCTTTTAAGAATTGCGTAAAATTCGTCACTAACCTGTACAATGCCTACGTTGGTTTAGACTGCAGCATGCTCGAAATTAATCCGTTGTTTAAAACAGCAGATGAGAAGATTATAGCAGTGGATTGCAAAATGAATTTGGATGAAAATGCCTTAATGCGTCATCCCGACCTTGCAAACCTGAGAGACGTGAATGAAGAAGATCCTACAGAAGTAGAGGCCGGACAATACAACTTAAACTTTGTGAAATTAGACGGAAATGTCGGTTGTATGGTCAACGGCGCAGGTTTGGCAATGGCTACGATGGATATGATTAAATTGGCCGGCGGAGAGCCTGCTAACTTTCTTGACGTAGGTGGTACTGCAAATGCCCAAACGGTGGAGGCAGGTTTTAAGATCATTATGAAAGATCCAAACGTAAAAGCAATTCTTATCAATATTTTCGGCGGCATCGTACGGTGCGATCGCGTTGCTTCAGGTGTTATTGAGGCATATAATAAACTCGGAAACATCAATATACCTATCATTGTTCGTTTGCAGGGAACCAATGCAGAGGAAGCAAAAAAGCTGATAGATGAAAGCGGACTAAAAGTACAAAGCGCCATTTTATTAAGCGAAGCGGCTGATCTTGTAAAGAAAGCAGTAGCGTAGTAACAATAGTTTATATATAATTGAAGTCTCATCCTAAAAAGTGAGACTTTTTTTGTTGTAACTTATTTTAGTACTATCAAATATTTGTGCGTTCTGCATTGGTGTTTTTAAAAGTCGGTAGAGCCTGCCCTACAGCTAAGTTCTGCAAAATGATATATTTTATACATTTACAAAAAACGATTATGCCAGTAAAACATAAAAAAGCAATTGTAACTATCGCTGTCACTCTAATGCTACATTCTACTTTGCTTATGGCCCAGGAGCTGCACAGCAGATGGGATGAGTTAACTGCAAGTGAATGGCCAAGAGCACTTAAAGAATCAAATGAAACCTGTATACTGCCAATAGGAATATTGGAAAAACATGGTCCTCATGTGCCCATTGGTTCCGACCTGATCCAGGTGAGAGAATGGGCTGCAAGAGCGACAAAAAAAGAATATGCAGTAGTATTTCCGGACTTTTTCTATGGACAGATTAATGAGGCAAAACATCAGCCAGGAGCGTTTGCTTTACCAGAAAGAGTTGTCTGGGATTTGCTTGAAGCCACTTGTGATGAAATAGGTAGAAATGGGTTTAAAAAGATCGTTATAATTAATGCGCATGGCGGCAATCCACAAATGATCCGATATTTTATACAGACC
>JALYZZ010000530.1 GCA_030948675.1 Bacteroidota bacterium
CACCACTTCAGCGTCATGTGTGTGTCCCATTACAAAATAATCCTTATCCTGATCCTTCGACACATCAATGGCGTACTGCTTATAAGATTCAAATTGGTCTCTGCTAAATCCAAAATGCCCAATGATTTTGCCAAGGTTCTCGATGGTAATAAAATTAGTTCCCCATTTAAACATTTCCATGAGGGCACTTTTTAAGGGGTGGTTAGAAATAAATTGGTTGAGTCTAAACTGTTCAACTAGCAATCCCAATGCTTCATTGATGGCCTTATTCACTACATGAGTATCAAGTTTTGTTTCTTTCAATACTTGCGCGATCCAGGCAGGAGCTAGCGTATAAGGACGCAGATTATCTATCTCGCGCAGTTGTTTTATAAAATCCTCAATCTCCTCCTTCGTTCCGGCAGGCCTGGGGCTTTTGTTGATGCATTCCTCTATTTTTTTAGGGATTTCGTTTAGCAACTTAATTACAATCACATCACCTACAGATGAAGCATCCCTATGCGGTGTTTGATAGTTACTTTTATCAAACCGATCACCGTGTTCTGCAAATACTTTGTGTGCTTCCTGTATCTCTTTTACCGCCACACTGTCGTCGTATTTATAAGGAAAACGCTTACCTTTTTCATTAGCTAAACCAAGTTCATCAATGACTCTGTTTCTGATTTTATCCATACGCGTATCATCAATATAGAAGAACCAGTCATGATTACCAATCATGTAGTAAATATTTGCCTTAACGGCGATGCGCTCATTGCTTGCCTTGTATTTAATTTTTTCGGTATTCTTTTCAACATCACTGGCGTGATCCATACTTTTAGGAATGATTATATCGCCTTCCGATATCCCCTTTAGAATTTTAAAAGATGAGGCATTAAATTTTAAAACTTCCGAAGCTATTTTTTCTACATTCTCAAAAAAGTCGTCTTGTTTTTCTTTTGTCCACGGCATTACTGTTTCTAAAGCTTCGTTCCATTTCTCTGATCGTATCATATCCATAATGTCACCTAGTAAGATGATGTCTATTTGTTCTATAGGCTTATAATATTCTTCGTTATGTTCGTCGCACCGCCACGAGGCATCGTAGGCCATGTCACTTAACCTGTTTTTAAATAATCTAAACGCTGAGTCACTAATAATTTCACCGGAGGTACCGTCTGTAAGATGCAGATCGCTGATGATTATAAGCATAGAAAGAATTGTTTTAAGAAAGACTAGAAGATGAGGTTGATTCAGAAAAATATACAATTAGTTTTAAAAATCTAAATTTTATTCATAGAAATAAAACTTTCCTTGCCTCAGCTTCTACGCAAACGATTTGGCAGTAGCAGGCAATATTTCATTTCCCCGGTATGTAGGTCGATTTGTTTTGTTATTTTTTGAATTGGAGAAGCGGATTTGAGGCCGTTTTTACCAGGTACTACATCTATAATCTTCTCGCTTTTTCCCGACCGTTTTACAAATACCTATTCAAAAAGACTACAAGGATTCGTGGGAATTGGATATATTTGTTTTGCAACTATTTTTAATAAAGCCTATTGATTAACAGGTCTTGATATAATAATTACGCTGTTTTTAAGTTTCAAATTATTGGTTTTACCAGTTTTTAATAAGGGCGGTTACTACATAGTCAGCAAGTAGTTTAAGGCAGTGCTAACAAAGGAATAAATCTATGCATCTAAACGAGTTCTCCCTTTTGAATATAAAGCAGCAAGTTGATGTCATGTACAAGGAAGCAGTTTACGTGGGAAAAAGATTTGTAAACGGAAGGATTGTTGTTTTATACCAGTTACATAGTTTCTATATTGAAGTCTTCTACAGCAAATACAGACTTATCATTGATCATATTAATTGTTCCACCTCTACCAGCGAGTTAGAGCCGTATTTGAAACAGATAAACATAGAGGAATTAATAAGTGTGTAGGGAGGTTTTTCAAAACCTTTTGTCCATTATAATTACTATTCTATTCACTTAAATATAACACAGGTCATTCAAATTATTTATCGGCGTATTGATAATAAACGGTTTGTTTATATATATTTTTGTACTCCCTAAACCTACTAATGATGACAAAGGAAATGTCAGCCAAAAACGTTGTGTTGTATGCCGATGATGACTTAGACGACATTCAACTTGTGACAGAAGCCTTTTTACATCACTCCCAGAATGTTGAGCTTATTACGGTTGACGATGGCCTTGAAGCTCTTTCTTATTTAAAAAGTCTTTCCACTGACGATCCCACACCTTGTCTTATCATCCTCGATATCAACATGCCCCGTATGAACGGCAAGGAAGCTTTGATTAAGATCAGGCAAATGCAACGCTTCCGCAATGTTCCTTCAATACTGTTTACCACTTCTTCTCAACCTCGCGACAAAGACTTCGCGGACCGGTATGACGCAGGTTTTCTTACTAAACCAATTGATTTTACACAGATGGATGTAATTGCCAGCAAGTTTATTGAACACTGCACAAGCCAGGTAAAAAATGATATCCGAAAAGAATTAAAATAAGATTTTATCGAGTTTTTTTAAAAGGGCA
>JALYZZ010000392.1 GCA_030948675.1 Bacteroidota bacterium
TTTCAGGATTGACCACAAAATACTCCTTTACGCCTCCTTTTTCATAAACGAATTTTTTCTTAATCAGGTCTCTCTTCTGGTCACCGGACAAAATTTCGATAACCACATCAGGTGCGCCGTAAATTCCATTTTCGCGTATAATGTCCAAATTACTATTTAGCACAACAATAAGATCTGGCTGAAAAGCAGATTGCTGAGTTTCAAAAAAGGTGTCCACAGTGGGCAAGACTCTTGCTTTTCCTTTTATTCGATTGCCAATTTCAATTGTTAAAATTGTTTGCAGCCATTGATGATAAGATGTAGGAGCTGGTGACATATACAGCAGATTATTGATTACTTCGCACCTGGTTCCTTCCGGAAGCATCTCAAATACTTCCAAAGCTGTTCGTGGAACTGTTTGGTCCGTTATCATAATAGTCGTTTTAACTAAATTACGATTTTTTTGAAATAGTGGGAGTACCAGAAGCTTCACAAGGTTTTTCCAAAAAGGGTTCCGGTAGTACATCGTCACCTTGCATTACGACCAGTTTTACAAACAATCATCTTATCTCTAAAATTGTATCACGTAAGTAAGCGGAGCTAATTGTTCAATCTTTGTTTGAGTTTGCATCATTGGTAAGACTACTTCACCCCATTATTGTCCACAGCCATTACCGGGGTTGCGCCTAGCCTTTTTATTACCTGCATAACTTTTATTGCAGTGCCTAGATGAGAAGTGCTGTCGCCGTTGATAACAACCGATGCTTTTGTTGTCGTGTCTTTTGCCAGATAAGCCTTTAAATCAGACTCCAACTGCTCCATACCAATTTTTTTCTGCCCCAGGTAGATGTTTTGATCTTTGTCTACTGTTACCACCACGGTCTGCTTAGACTTAGTGTCGCTTTTTGCCTTTGGATTCGAAACCTTAATTACATTGGGATTAGCCAGTGTAGAAACAATTAGAAAAAACAACAGAAGAATAAACAATATATCGTTTAATGCACCAGTATGCACTTCGGGATGTCGTCTGAATTTACTGCGAATATTCATTGTGCTAATTGATATTTAAAAACAATGTTTTAAGTAGACGTAGCGTATAGTCTGCCTGCCTTAAAACTACCTTGTCGGTTCCTGCAAAACATCAATAAAATCAGAACTGGCAACTTCCATCTTATTTGCGGTCTTGTCGATCTGTGCGGTTAAAACATTGTGGCCAATATAGGCGAGCAGTCCAATAATAAGGCCTGTACCCGAAGTAATCATCTTTACATAAATACCCCCTGCTATGTCGTTTAAGGTAAAATTACCGGAGCTGGCTATTCCGTAGAATAGTTGTATCATCCCCACGATAGTACCAAGAAAACCAAACATAGGTGCAATACCTGCAATGAGGGAGAGTATGTTTAAATTTTTTTCCATTTTATACATCTCGAGCTTGCCCACGTTCTCCATACTTTTTTCGATCGCATCAATGGGTTTACCTATCCGTTGAAGGCCCTTGTCAATAATCCGAGCAACCGGATTGTTGGTATTTTTTGAAAGCGTACGCGCAGCAGAAAGATTGCCGGTCATAATGTTGTCACGTATCATGCTCATAAAATTATCCTCGATCTTGCTGGCTTTTCTGATTGCGATCAACCTTTCAAAAAATACAAAAATGGCACCTACTAACAGCAAATACAAGGGATACATGATAAAGCCTCCCTTGTCGAGCAAACTCCACAGCGATATCTGCGCGGGAGCTGTATTACCCGCAGCGGCAGCCCCTGTTGAATCAACTAGTTGTGCATTAATTTGAAGTAGTATCCACATCGTTTTTTATAATTGTTTTAAGTAAATTTCTAATTCCATAACAGATCTTCTTTCGATAACCATCCACTTGGTCCGACGAATGTAGCGGCTTTGCCTGCAACGTGCTGCCTCGACAGTTGTTAAATTTTTTGTAGTTTATTCTTCACTATGTACCCACTTGTAAGAAAAGCAGGCAAGCAAACCCTAACTCACTCTCCATTCTTTCTTGTAAAACTATAATACGGCTTTATTAATATAGGTCTGTGTGTATAAAAAGAAAAAAGCGCAGATTTTTTCCTGCGCTTTTACACAAATGAGTATAGAGACTATTTCTTATCTGTATTCTGTTTTACCATGCCCATAATCTGCTTCATTGTATTTTCCATACCTGAAGGACTACCGTCAAGAAACAACATATTTCCTTTTCCATACTCGGCAAAATTTTTCACCGCTTCCGTCCACATACTAAAAAGGATCACATTCGTATCAAGGTTAGCCTGTTTCATTTGTTCCGCTGCCTGGCTCATACCTTTGGCTACTTCTTCACGAAACAGTGCCACACCCTGACCTCGCAGGCGCGCTGCTTCACGCTCCGCTTCTGCTGCAATTTTAATGGCGTTACCTTCGGCTTCAGCACCTTTTGTTTTGGTTATTAATAACGCCTGACCTTCATTTTCAGCAGCAGCTTTTAAATTGTTGCTTGCCACTACCCTACTCATACTATCCATAATTTGCTGATCGAATCTTATGTCATTTACCTGCAAGTCCTGCAGATGATAGCCCCAATCTTCCAGTGAACGGTCTATCTGGTCTTTTACAAACTCTATAATTTCTCTTCTAAGTAAAAGAATTTCAGCTTGTCTTTTTGTAGCTACAAACGCCCTTATTGATCCTTCCACGGTTCTAATGAGTGCCTGCATTAAATCTTTATCGCTGATAAATTTAAAAGCGACCCTTTTAATTGTTTCCTCCTCTTCGTTTTGCACGGAGTACAAAAGCATACATTTAAAATACACATTTGCCTGGTCTACCGTTACAGCTTGGAACTCAAGCTCGACAGATCTGTTTTGAATGCTTACACGTTTATAAATCTGTTCGAGAATCGGTATCTTAAAACTAAGTCCGGGCCGAAGGATGCGCCTGTACTTACCAAACATGATGATGACGGCAATAGTTCCCTGAGTTACAGTAACTAGGCCGCTAAAAACTATAATTACAATTAGCAGTAACCACCAGTAAGAAAGTATTTCCATCTTTAAATACAATTTATTGTTTAGCAAGAATAACTGATAAAAGTAATTATAATAACATTGCAAAGAGAATATTTTACTACATTGAAACAAATACCGTTTAAACAAAATTTTCTGCTATGAAACAATTGATTACACTGGCAATGATGATTCTATCAGTATCTGTCAGTGCACAGAAAACTTACATTCAATGCGGAAGATTGATTGATGGTTTTGCCAATACTGCACGTCCATCAGCCACTATTGTAGTTGAAGGAAACCAGATAATCGGTATTGAAAACGGATACACGTCTGGCGGC
>JALYZZ010000409.1 GCA_030948675.1 Bacteroidota bacterium
AACTGCTGAGTACTCTGTACGTTTTAGTATTTGCAACCGTATCCCGGTTTGTAGCAGTAAGCGTAAAAGTACTAGTGGTGGTCCCTTCCGTGTATTTATATGTCCAGTTACTGCCAGCGGTTAACGGACTAAAATTAATTTCCGCAGGTGTTGCAGAGTCCTTTTTACACTGGATAAAAAAAAGCATTGCCGAGCAAATAAAGCAGATAGGTACGATTGTTTTTTTCATAGAAAAGCGTTTTATAAAATACACATGTTGTTTTAAATGAAGGGTGTTCTCAAATTGCCAAAATTCTTTAATAGTTTGATCAATTTCTAAAGATAAAATTTTTGCGAATACGCTCTTCTAATATTTGTTCTTACTCTGTCGCGGGTATTTTTATGGTTCATCCCTTTTTGTATTAAGTAACTATATTCGCTTTGATTTATTATCATTCTGTAAAAAAATTTCTGAATTATGCAAGCATGGAAAGAATATCAGTCGCAACATAAAGAGCGCTTTTTAAACGAACTGCTTGAACTGCTAAAAATACCAAGCATCAGCGCCCGGAGCGAACACAAAGCTGACATGACCAAATGTGCCTCTGCGGTTAAAGATCGGTTATTAGAAGCAGGGGCCGATAAAGCAGAAATTTTCGAAACGGATGGTTACCCTGTTGTGTACGGTGAAAAAATAATAGACCCGGCAAAGCCGACCGTTTTAGTGTACGGTCACTACGACGTGCAACCGCCTGATCCACTAAACCTGTGGCATAGCGGCCCATTTGAACCTGTAATAAAAGACGAAAAGATCTATGCCAGAGGAGCGTGCGACGACAAAGGGCAGTTTTATATGCATATAAAAGCATTTGAAACCCTGGTGCAAACTGCTACTTTGCCTACCAATATAAAATTTATCATTGAAGGTGAAGAAGAAGTAGGAAGTCCGAACCTGTCAACTTTTATCAGGGAAAAAAAAGACATGTTGAAAGCTGATGTCATCTTAATTAGTGACACAGCCATGCTAAATTTACAAACACCAAGTATAGACGTTGGGGTGCGTGGACTGACGTATATAGAAGTTGAAGTAACCGGACCTAATCGCGATTTGCATAGCGGCGTGTATGGTGGCGCTGTTGCAAACCCTATTACCATTCTGGCTAAGATGATTGCAAGCCTTCACGACGAAAACAATCATATCACCATACCTGGTTTTTATGATGATGTTTTAAATTCTGCTGACGCAGAAAGAGCGGAAATGGCGAAAGCGCCATATAATGAGGAAGAATATAAACAAGATTTAGGGGTGAAAGCGCTATGGGGAGAAAAAGGATTTACAACAAATGAAAGAACCGGAATTCGCCCCACACTTGAAGTAAATGGAATTTGGGGCGGATACACTGGCGAAGGGGCAAAGACCGTTTTACCTTCGAAAGCCTTTGCAAAAATCAGTTGCAGACTAGTGCCGAATCAAACCAGTGCGAAGATGACTGAACTGCTTATTCGCCATATTGAATCTATAGCACCGCCATCTGTAACAGTCAAAGCTGCAGAGCATCATGGCGGAGATCCTTATTTAACCCCTGTAAACAGTATAGAATACCAGGCTGCATCTAAGGCCATTGAAACCACATTTGGCAAAACTCCTATTCCCGTCCGGGGAGGGGGCAGCATTCCCATTACTTCATTATTTAAAAGCGTACTGGGGCTTAAAACTGTTTTTTTAGGCTTTGGTTTAGACAGTGACAACCTGCACAGTCCAAACGAAAAATTTGACCTGGCCAACTTTTATAAAGGCATAGAGACGATCCCCTATTTTCATCAATATTTTGCAGAATTAAAAGGAGAATAAACAGAACTTTTATTCCTATTGTAATCCTGGCTTCAGCCGGGATTTTTTATCGAATCAAAACAAGTATAACTTTTGAAATATTTGCTATATGAAGCTGCCACCACCATTTATAGAAGGAACTAACAACGTTAATGCAATTGTAGAAACGCCAAAAGGAAGCCGGAATAAGTATGCGTATGATGAAAAAACAGAACTTATTACATTAAAAAAGGCCCTGCCCGCAGGTATGGTGTTTCCTTTTGATTTCGGATTTATTCCTTCTACAATTGCTGAAGATGGGGATCCGATGGACATATTGGTATTAACTGACGCACCTACTTTTCCCGGCTGTCTGGTAGAAACCAAAATACTCGGCGTAATAAAAGTAGAACAAGAGGAGGATGGTGAAAAAGTGCGCAACGATAGAGTTATTGGGGTGCAATTGCAATCTCGAATGTATTCCTTGGCGAATAATATTGATGACCTTCCCGAAGGTCTCGTAAAAGAAATTATAAACTTTTTTGCCTCTTATAACCAAGTAAGCGACGACATATTTAATCCTCTTGGCAATGATGGTCCGGATGTGGCCATCAAATTGATCCATGACAGCATAAAGAAAGCAATAGAAGATAGGAATTAAACCAACCTTTTATGTTATGGCGCTAAGTGAAGATTTACAAAAGAAACTGGCGAAAAAATTTGAACCTTTATCTATGGTCGAGATGAAATACAAAGGCTATGATCTTTCTTTTAAAACAGATACAGAAGGTGACGCAGTATTACTATTTATTGGAAAAAAGACTGAAAAAGGAACTGTCGTAGGCGAACGGTATGCACGAACACTTATAAAAGACCGGCAAGGCAACATCTTCAAAGATCATTGGGAGCTAAAGGGGAAAGCAACGTAATAGAGCTGGTTGCTGCTAGCTCTTCGTTTTCCCGTATTGATTTTATTTACCCATCAAAAGCATGTCGACGCTAGTGTTTGTAAAAGATGCAAAATATATACATGGCCAATGCAGCTATAGCAGTATTTAAAAAGTTAACTGTATTGTTTTGTAAGTAATGTTTGCGTTCCAGTGTGGCACCTAAAACAGAGTCAGATAAGTTTCCGATAGTGCCTGCAATTACAATAGACAAAACCGGTAAATTAAA
>JALYZZ010000416.1 GCA_030948675.1 Bacteroidota bacterium
GGGATATTTTGACAGGATATCAGTTTCACTATTGTCTTTAGAATCGTTATCTACTACAATAACTTCGAAACTGTACATGCGCGTTTCCCTATAGATACTTTCAATACAATTGAGCACATGTTGAAGGGATTTGTAATTGACAATAATAATAGATAGCGCTATGTGCATTGTTTGTGTAGAAGACTTGAGATACTTGATTTACTTTACTTATTTTGAAAGTGCCCAATCTAGTGTTTATCGCCGAATAAAAAGTTATTGTACAAGTGTGCGACGCAACGAGCTCTAATAGTTGCAACACAGCCGGGTCCAATAAAGAGATGATTTATATCGAATTATGAACAATATTATCTCGCACTAAATCCTTTTTTCGATAACTCATAAAAAGCCCTCCCAACAAAACGAGATACATTAAAATACCGGCGATCATGGCAATCTTAGAACTGATTGCGTAAGATTCGGGTTCAAACCTAAAACTGATGGTATGAGTGCCTGCAGGCACTGGCATACCGCGCAACAGGTAATCCACTTTATAATACGGCGTTTTTTTACCATCGAGATATGCGTTCCATCCCGCCGGATAAAAGATTTCGCTAAATACCGCAAATTGCTCTGTTGGCGTATTTGTAGCATACTCGGCAGTATCGTTGTTGTATTTGGTAAGCTTAATGGTAGCCGCGGGATTAGCAGGGTAGGGTTTAATATCGGCTTTTTGAGTAGTTACATCGATAAAGGCTGTTTGTTTGGGTTTGAAGCTATTGAGCGCTTTCATTTCTTCGACCGGTCCTTTTACAGGTTGTAGATTTTGAACAAACCATGCCGCTCCCAGTGCGCTGTCATTTTTATGCAAATTGGGTTCTTTTCCTTGCTGGTCAGGTATTAAAAAATACCGTGTATCTAGCATGTTAAGTACTGGCATGTTCAGGCTTGACGTGGAGAGTTGGTTTTCGATTAAGTCCTGATAAAGGCGCAACTTGGCGGCATGATAGCCACCAACCGAGCGGTGGAAATAAGATGTTTTGGATTCGTTGAACCTGTCTGGCGAAAGATTATAAACCCTGTAATGCGGGTCTTTGTCATTTAATATAGAAACGTCGGCGTTTGACGGTTTAAAGTTGTATTCGGTATACGCCTCGCTTTCGACATAATTATTTTCATTCAGATATTTTTTATCAATCGCCAGCAGATCAAAAGAATTGACGGCAATTAATACAATGATTACAACAAGAGGCGATAATATTTTTCTTATATAAAGAAATAACAGGCCAACAAGCAAAGCTGCAAATGCAAGCAACCTAAACCAGTCACTTATAAACATCGATTTTCTTGCAGAAACAAGGGCGCTGACAATCGTTTTTCCCATGTCTCCCGCACCCTGCTGCGCACTATATGCTTTAAGCACTTCGCTGTCTATAGATGAATGATAGTCGTTGGTGATGTAAATAATGCCAATAAAAACAGCCAGACCAGCAATTGCAAATAGAATATTTCTAAGTAGTTTCTTTTTTTCGTCCTCGCTTCTTTCTGTAAAAAGAAGTTGTTGCAGTGTGATGACCGCAAGAATGGGCACTAGTATTTGGGGAGCAATTAGTGCCATGGAAGGAGCCCTGAATTTATTGTATAGTGGCAGGTGCTGAAATACAAAACTATTGAATCCAAGAAAGTATTGCCCCCAGCTTAAAAAGATGGTAAAAATAACAGCAGGTATGATCCACCATTTGTGGTGCGATTTACTAACGACACAGCCAATTACAAATAGCAGGCAAATAAGGGCACCAAAATAAAAAGGTCCTGATGTGCTCAATAATCCACCCCAATACTTAGGTAACTGGCTGCCTAACTGTGCAGCAGAACTTTCCGGTATATTTTTCTCTGTAAGATCTTGTACAAATTTAGAGTCTTCTTCAAAAGTTTCAGAGCTACTTCCTCCGTAAGCATTAGGCATCAGTGTAGTGAGAGTTTCGCCTTTGCCATAGCTGTATTGGAACGCATAGTCAAGATCTAAACCTTTGGTTTTTTTCTCCACAATCCCATTTCCGGTGTTTTCAATCGTCTTTCCTCCGCGCATGGTATAGCGCGAATAATCGTAAGTTGTCATCAGCGTGACGGCGGCGTTGCCTACACCTATAAGAGCGCCCAACACAGCCAGCGATAAAGCAATAGCCAAATGCTTCCATTCCTTATTTCTTATCCACACAATAGCATAAGCAATGGTCATACAACCTATGATAATAAATAAATAAAAATTGACCTGTGGATGATTGGCGGTGACTTCTACGGTTGCAAAAAAAGCTGTGACCGCGAGACCAAGCCAGTATTTCTTTTCATAAAGCCATATAATCCCTGCAAGTAAACCAGGCGCCCACGCTACCGCAAACATTTGAGTGTCGTGACCGGCATTTATTATAACAGGATTGTAAGTACTAAACGCATAGGCCAACCCTCCTAAAATACCAATATATGGATTGGTTTTTAAAGCAATGCACAGCAGATAAAACATCAGGCATGAAAGAAAGAAAAAACTGGCAGGTTTAGGAAGGCCAAATGTGAGTATACCTCCAAAATCAAGAAGGGGATGAGGCCAGCTTATAAGCACCTGAAAATTGGGCATGCCACTAAAGAGGTTAGTATTCCAAAGGGGTAGATGACCATACTTTTCACTGAAGTCTAATGCATTTTTCGACATTCCCTTAACACCTACTATATCATGCTGTTGCAGCACTTTACCATTTAAAGCGGGACTAGAAAACATAACCGACACTATAAAAAAAACTACCACCGCTATTAAATGAGGTAAAAGCCTCTTCCAGTCAAAATTCTTCATTTGGTTATTTTATCAGGATGGCAAAATAATACTATTTTACACGAAATTATTTATGCGTGGCCTTTTATTTCTAGGCAGGGTAAGTTTCATCTGCAACCTGTTCTTTGTTGTTTGTTTACTATTAAGGCATACTCATTTTAAAATTCCGCTAGCACTTAATGAATTCGTTATCATAGTTGGTTGGGTATTGTCTGTGGTTGTCAATTTCATTTTTGTCATAACCCTGGGTGTACTGCTCTACTTGAAAAGGAAACACCAGGTGCCTGCCTGGTTAGTAGCCATAACCATCTTTTTTTTCCTGTTTCAAATAGTTTATCGTTTAGTGTCTCTATAGTTTCTTGTTTTATGATGAGTGTTAGATATTATTGTTCAGTTGTTGTTATCATGCTTTTTGTTATTAAATAAGTGGAATGCAGAATGAAGAAATAGGCCCATTATGAAGTCGGGAGCCATCTGATAAATGATGCTTATATCAAAGCTGTTGACTTTTTTTGTACCGCTCAATAGTTTTTTTTCTAAGCAGTAATTGCGTCGCACACTTGTGCTTTTAGTAATTCTATTGAGCCCGTAATGCCAGGTAAAGAGCAAGTTACTGGAGTAAGCATCAGCGCAACTTACAGCTTGTGGGTAGGGATGAACATTGTGCGGCTATCTTACTTCACTCGCCTTCCATTTTCTAACGTTATAAACCTTGTGACACATGCAGGAATTTCATCAGCATAGTGAGACACGTAAATAAGTGTTTTGTTTCCGGATATGCACAGTTCATTTATCATCTCTTTAAACATAGCTCTTTGCTCTTCATCCAGCCCTTGGCATGGTTCGTCTAAAATAAGTAAAGGGGGATTTTTGACCAGTGCTCTTGCAAGCAGTACAAGGCGCTGCTGGCTATTTGATAACTGGCTCAAGAACTTCTTTTGCAGATGTTCTATCTGTAGTAGCTGCATCCACTCAAAAACAATAGTTGATTGCTGCTTATTTATCTTTCTAAATAAACCTACAGTATCAAATAATCCTGAAGCAACCACGTCAAAACAATTGCTGCCTTTTTCAAAATATAAGTGCAGTTCAGGAGATAGAAAACCTGTTTTCTTTTTAATATCCCAAATTGTTTCGCCTGTGCCGCGTCTCCTGTCAAACAAATAAATTTCGTTTGCATATGCCTGCGGGTTATCGGCATTTACCAGACTAAGCAATGTAGATTTTCCGGAGCCATTCGAACCTGTTAATGCCCATCTTTCGCCATTTCGAACTTCCCAGCTGATGTTATCTAAAATCTTATGACCGTACGCAATATTTACGTTCGTCATTTTTACAGCATATTCAAACGAATGGTATTTACTGGCAGGCGTCAACCGCTGTAATAATGCGTGGTTGAACGAAAAACCTGGTCTGGGTTGGTGGGCTTCATTCCAGCTAGCGGGGTTTACAGCCTCACATTTATATGAGCTGTCGCCTGAAAGTGATAAAACATTGGTTATAAAAAAAGGGAGGTGAGCCGCAGCGGTAACCATTATAATGTGAATACCTTTTTTACTAACATCATACAAAACTTCTTCAAGCTTCTGCCGGCTTTTTACATCCAAACCGGTAAAAGGATTGTCAAGAAGTAGAAAAGCGGGTTGTAATAGCAGGGCTTTTACAATTTGTAACCGTTTGTTTTCGCCGTTCGATAATTGAATCAATCTTTCTAGGAACAATTTTCTAATATCGAATAATTCAGCGAGTTCTTCTAAATGCTCCGGCAATGCTTTGTTTTTTGATAAAGCAATTTGCAAGTCTTTTTCAACCGTCATTGCATCTTCTGCATCCTGCGAGTTGAAGCGTTGCTGGTAATAGAAATTACTTGTGTTTGAGAGGTTTTTAAAATGATGCTGTTGCTCTACCAAAACAACCTTTTTGCTTACCGCTGCATTGTTATCGCAAAGGGTAATATGTCCGGTAAAATGTTGTCTTCCGATTAATGCTTTTAGCAAGGTTGTTTTACCTGAACCGGCTAGTCCTGTAATAGCCCATTGTTCGCCTGACTGTATTGTAAATGAAATCTCGTTTAATATAGTTTGCCCGCCTTGTTTCACCGTTAATCCATCTGCCTTTAAAACCTCCATTTTAAATCATTTAAGAAGTTGGCCGAAATTAAGTGATGACTACAAAATGTGTTTGATAAAATTTTGAGAAACGAATATCTCAATTGCGGTAAAGCTATGCAGGCAGAAATGTTTTACCTTAAAAGAATAATTTTTTTGCTTTCGACAGTGGTAAGAAAGGTTAATGAATAGACACTGCCTTTACCGGGTAAGCCGATTTTTCTTTCAATATCTTTATAACAACTTTATCTATTGGCAGAGATACAGATGCCTCGCTTAATTCATTCCACTCTATCCATCTAAATACTTCCGCTTCGCCTCGCGGATCCGCCACCTGGTAAGGTTCAAAATCAAATAAGGTGGTTTTAGTTGCAATCGAAACCGGTTCAGATGCGTGCACGAAATAATAAATACTGATGATTTGATCAACGTTGTTAAAAGCCGAAATTTGAAAAAAATCTGTTGTGTAAATATGCTCCCCAATTGTTACGTCAAGGTTAGTTTCTTCTTTAAACTCTCTTTTCAAACAGTCGCGGGTACCTTCGCCAAACTCTAATCCACCTCCCGGAAGTTTTGTAAAATAATTACCCCTGATAAACTCATCGCTTACCAAAACGCGCTTTTGACTATCCATCAAAATTCCATAAACCCTAACATTGAATAAAGGCATTTATTTAGGTTTTGTTTTATGAACTCTTGTATAATAAATAAAGACAACGGCGAAAAGAGCCAGAAAAGAAACTACGGCAATTAACCAAAAACTGCCCGGCAAAATTTGAGCGTATGTTATTAAGT
>JALYZZ010000419.1 GCA_030948675.1 Bacteroidota bacterium
TAGTTACCCTGCTCTTAATGTCGTTAGCTAGCAGGTGCAATAGCTCTACAAAATCTGGCTTTTCCAACTGCATATAAAATCTCTTCTGTAGTTAAACTGTTTTTTATCTGTCTAATTCAAATTCGCATAATCGTGCAAAATGCTGTCAATCTGATTACCTGTCTAATAAGTCACTTGGCAATTGGTCAAACGATTTTTTAAACGCTTTGGCAAAATTGCTCAGGTTACTATACCCTAATTCCATTCCTACTTCTCTTACCGAATATTTTTTACTAAGCAACATTGCTTTTGCTTTGTTCATGCGATGCTTTTGAAAATATTGATATACCGGCAGTCCATAAATTTCTTTAAAACTATTTTTTAATTTACTTGGACTCATTGCCGCAAGTCTTGCCAATTTGGTTATTCCCGGCGGCTCAACAGAGAAATCTTTTACCAGCTCTTTCTCTATCATTTTTAGCCGGTTAATGTCCTCGTTACTCAACTTCACATCAAAGTGCATATCACTCATCTTGTAATAGATTCGTGTAAAAAATCTTTCAAGAAGTAACATGACTCTATTTTGTATAATCAACGTTTCAAAAGCAGGGTCTACATTTGTTTGAACAATTTCGGCAAGAATGCGCTTATACTCCATATCCATTGGCTCGTAATTGAACGCACTCATTTTCAAACTCAAATATTTTTTTATTAAATCTCCAACGCTTTCTACTTCCAAAAATTGTTCAAGCCACTCTTTACTAAATAAAATATTTACACTTTTAACCCTGGTTCCTTTGGTGCTAAGAAACATCCAGTCAAATTTAGTACTACCCAAAAAAACAGCCGACCGCACCGGGCTTAACTCCGGCTCCAGCAAATGTCCGTTCTCGATCGGGGATGACTCTGGTATAATAACCTCGTCAAATCGAAGAGTAAAATAATCTTTATTAATTTTTGTCCTGTTTAGCAATAGGTCGCGGTGTACGGTATAATCAGAGACAAGGCCCTGCAATCCATTTGGAAGTTCAATAAGTTTAATGAACCCGTCACCAATTTCGGGAGGCAGTTGTAGTTTATTATCTTTTAATTGTCCATTGAGGACCTCTGCATAATAACTTAATAATTCTGAGTAATCTGTATGATTAAATTCAATTTTTACCACCGAACATTCTATTTTACTACAAATAACGTAAAGGATTTCTTTTCGCCGAGTAAATATAGTTTTTGATATTAATCCAAAAAGCAAGAACCATATATATAATCAAAGGAGAGCCAAAGGTCATAAAAGAAATGTAAATAAACCACATACGTATCCGGGTGGAAGCTATTCCCATTTTCTCTCCAATTGCCGAACAAACACCAAATGCGTTCATTTCTATTATTTCTCTTACACTTTTCATAACGTTATTTTTTTCGTCGCAAATGTTTAAAATCCCGTACGCAATTTATATAAATTAGTAATGATGCCGGTATAAATCGATTTCAGTTAAGATTAGTTTTGCCGTAATTTTGCTAAACTTTTTTCTCACACCTTAAAATCATCCTTGCACATGGCATTCGACATAGAAATGATAAGAAGAGTTTACGAAGAACTTCCCGGAAAAATTGAAGCAGCCCGCAATGCTGTTGGCAGACCGCTGACACTTGCAGAAAAAATACTTTTTGCGCATTTGCATACCGATATGAAGCTGGAAAATTTTGAACGTGCAGTTCATTATGTAGACTTTGCCCCTGATCGGGTAGCGATGCAAGACGCTACCGCACAAATGGCACTACTACAGTTTATGCAGGCGGGGCGTCCTCAAGTTGCGGTTCCAAGCACTGTTCACTGTGACCACCTGATACAGGCTAAGACGGGGGCAGCCGAAGATTTACATACAGCATTAAATACAAATAAAGAGGTATACGAATTTTTAGCATCTGTTTGCAATAAATATGGATTAGGATTTTGGAAACCTGGTGCTGGTATTATTCACCAGGTTGTTTTAGAAAACTATGCGTTTCCTGGCGGAATGATGATTGGTACAGACAGTCATACGCCTAACGCCGGAGGTCTGGGAATGGTAGCAATTGGAGTGGGTGGTGCGGATGCCAGTGATGTTATGGCCGGTCTCGCGTGGGAATTAAAGTGGCCTAAATTAATCGGGGTAAAGCTTACCGGAAAGTTAAGTGGCTGGGCTGCTCCAAAAGATATTATTCTTAAAGTTGCCGGCATCCTCACTGTAAAAGGCGGAACAGGAGCAATTGTTGAATATTTTGGTGAAGGTGCAGATGGCATCAGCGCAACAGGTAAGGCAACCATTTGTAATATGGGTGCGGAAATTGGTGCAACCTGTTCCATCTTTGGCTATGACGATAGAATGAGTGCTTACCTTAAATCTACCGAAAGAGCTGATATTGCAGAACTGGCCGATGGAATAAAAGAACATCTTCGTGCCGACCCAAATGTTATAGCTGCTCCTAAAAAATACTTTGACGAATTAATTGAATTAGATTTAAGCGAGCTCGAACCTCATGTCAACGGACCGTACACTCCGGATTTAGCGTGGCCTATTAGTCGCTTTGCTGAAGCTGTGAGGGCCAACAATTGGCCGGAAAAGCTGGAGGTTGCATTGATCGGTTCTTGCACCAACAGTTCTTACGAAGACATCAGCCGTTCTGCGTCAATTGCTCAGCAGGCAGTTGATAAAAATTTAAAGGCAAAAGCTGAATTTACGATTTCACCAGGCAGTGAGCTGGTAAGATATACAGTGGAGAAGGATGGCTGGTTAAAAGCTTATGATAACATGGGCGGGCTGGTGTTAGCTAATGCTTGTGGACCTTGCATAGGTCAGTGGGCCCGTCATATAGACGATCCACAGCGTAAGAACTCAATTATCACCTCTTTTAACCGCAACTTTGCTAAAAGAAATGACAGCTTTCCCGGCACACATGCGTTCGTAGCGTCGCCTGAGATTGTTACCGCTTTTGCCCTTGCCGGTGACCTTACTTTTAACCCGTTGACCGATACTTTGCTTAACGAAGACGGACAACAGGTAAAACTAGATGAACCGAAAGGATACGAGTTGCCTCCAAAAGGGTTTTCTGTAGAAGATCCTGGTTACCAGGCTCCGGCGGAAGACCCTTCTTCAGTTCAGGTTTTAGTAAGCCCCGACTCGCAGCGCCTTCAACTACTTGAGCCATTTCCCGCATGGGAAGGAACTGATATCAAAGGTTTACGTCTGCTCATCAAGGCAAGAGGAAAATGTACCACCGATCATATTTCGATGGCTGGTCCATGGTTGAAATTTCGTGGCCATCTGGATAATATATCTAACAATATGCTTATTGGAGCGCTCAACTATTTTAATGACAGCACCGACAAAGTAAAAAATCAGCTAACAGGTGAGTACGGGCCAGTTCCTGCCACTGCAAGAGCTTATAAGGCTTCAGGGTTAGGAAGTATTGTGGTAGGAGATGAAAACTACGGCGAAGGCTCTTCAAGAGAACACGCCGCAATGGAACCACGTCATCTCGGTGTTCGTGCAATCCTGGTGAAGTCATTTGCCCGCATTCACGAAACGAATTTGAAAAAGCAGGGTATGCTCGCGCTAACATTTGCACATAAGGAAGACTATGAAAAAATTCTTGAAGATGATGTCATTGATATTGAAGGATTGAACCATTTTGCTCCCGGCACTCCACTAACTTTAGTGTTACATCATAGTGATGGTAGTGCAGAAAGCATTATCGTAAACCACACCTACAATGAACAACAAATAGAATGGTTCAAAGCCGGTGCAGCGTTAAACATTATACGTAAAAAGGCTTTAGCAGCGGCTGCACAACAATAAACGCTGGCAACATATTAACGAGGTAAAAAGAGGTCAAGCTTATGCAGACCTCTTTTTAGTTTAAGCAGGTGTAAAATTTCAAACCTAGTTGTCGCAATGTAAAGATTTTGTATCTACAGGAGCAGAAAGCGAAATATCTTTTACAATATTTACTGCAAAAAGAATTAAAGACTAATCAAAATTAGTTTCTATAGTGCAGCAATTGCACAGCTTCATAAACGGGCCCAGGTACTAGCTGATAACTCTTTTACATAAAGGTTATGTGGTCTTAAACCAAAGCACAGACTTATCATTGGGGTCACCATTATAACTAAAAAACAGCTCCTCCCCTTTTCTCACCGGTTTTATCGTACGTACAGTCATGTTGCCATTTTCATAATCCATTTCGTATTCACAATTTGGTTCGAAAGAGTGATTGTACATAGAGACATATCCTAAAGCAACGGCAGCTTTACGCTTACTTTTCCCCCACTCGAAGATGTAGTGAAAAAGCTTTGTACCCTCAATCTGCTTTCTGTCTTTTGGTGATAATTCTATAATGGGCGAGATTTCGATTACTGTACCTGCAAGAATATTTTTGGTAGTAAAGACTCCCCTTCCCCGGTTCCCGGAGGGAGCAATCACAAGATTTGGTAGTAGCATAAGTGTTCTTGGCAGACTAAGATAAAGAAATTGAAAACAGTAATTAAAATTAACCTGTCAAAATACTTAATTTGCACACATGGCGCTTGAAGACATTGAAGAACAAAGTATACAGGAGCAATTCGAGCAATTAGTAGCAACTGAAGATAAGCTGGCCATCAGAGATTTCTTAGATGACCAGAATATAGCCGATGTCGCCGACCTTATTAACGACTATCCTGATTACGAGTCACAGATAATTGCAAACTTATCTATACACCGTGCTGCCAGTACTTTTAAGATTTTAGACTTTCCCACTCAAAAAAGAATTGTATCCCAACTTCCGTCTTTTAAAACAGCGGAGTTACTAAACGAATTGCAGGCTGATGACAGAACAGACTTTCTAGAAGATCTGCCCAAAGAGGTTTTGAGAGACTTGATAAAACTACTTGAACCCGAGGAAAGGCTTGTAACACTTTCACTACTTGGTTACCCTGAAGACAGCGTAGGCAGGTTAATGATACCCGACTACGTGTATGTTTACGAACACAACACAGTTGAGGAAGTTTTTCAGATAATCAGAAAATTTGCAAAGAATACGGAAACAATTGATGTAATATATGTAATCAACGACCAGGGACAATTGATGGATGATTTGCGAATCAAAGAATTTATTTTGGCAGCGCCCGATAAACTGGTAAACGAGTTGATGGATGAAAGGGTAATTGCTTTAAATGCAAATGATGATCAGGAGCACGCCAACCAGATTTTCAAGATGAACAACAGGGTGGCTTTGCCCGTAGTTGACGACAACAATGTACTATTAGGGATTATTACAATTGACGATATACTGTGGGTAGCGACCGAAGAATTTAGCGAAGACATGCAAAAGATGGGAGGAACGGAAGCGCTGAATGAACCTTATCTTGATATCTCATTCTTCAAGCTGATCCAAAAAAGAGGAGGCTGGCTAATCGTGTTGTTCATAAGTGAATTATTTACAGCCACTGCAATGGCTTATTTTAATGATGAAATTTCAAAGGCGACCGTATTGGCTATATTCATTCCACTTATTATGTCCAGCGGCGGAAATAGTGGTTCCCAGGCTTCTACGCTGGTAATACAGGCGATGGCGGTTGGAGACGTAGACCTTGCAGACTGGTGGCGCGTAATGCGAAGAGAAATTTTTTCTGGCTTAACACTTGGCGGAATACTTGGAATAATAGGCTTTTTCAGAATAATTGCATGGCACTTTTTGATGACTCATGGGGTGATTGAAAACTTATACGGTCCTCATTATATCCTTATCGCATGCACCATTGGAATATCCCTGATTGGCGTCGTCCTCTGGGGAACGCTCACGGGGTCAATGCTGCCAATGGTGTTAAAAAGACTAGGTGCCGACCCCGCGGTATCATCTGCGCCTTTCGTGGCTACTCTTGTAGATGTGACGGGGATCGTTATTTATTTCAGCGTTGCCTATCTATTTCTACAAGGCGTTTTATTATAACCGTTTTTTTTCTTGCATTGTACCAATAAGTTGTTGCTATAGCAATGGATTGAGTATAACGGACACCTGTTAGTTTAATGGCTGTCGTTTCAAAAATTGATTTATGCCGGCTTTGCGTTTGTTATAAACTATTCTTATTTTGAATGCATGATAAAAGCCACTTCTGTAGACGACGTTATCAGCCACCTCGACACTATTATTGATTGGAGCAAAAGCAGGCAAAGCCGAGTTGGTTATTTTGCCACACTCTACCGTAATATGACAAAGGCAGTGAAGCAAGGTATTGCTGGCAATGCCTTTGCCAATGGTGAAAGAATGGAAGCGCTTGATGTCATTTTTGCCAATCGTTATTTGCAGAGCTGGGATGCGTATGTTAATAAGCAAAAGTGTAGCAATGCCTGGTGTGCCGCCTTTGACGCCTGCAACAGAAAAGATCTTATAGTACTGCAACATCTTATCTTAGGTATCAATACCCACATTAATTTAGATCTTGGAATTGCTGCGGCTGAAGCCTGCAGGGGAGAAGAAATCTATAACCTAAAAGCAGATTTCGACAAGATAAATGGTGTAATAGCGTCATTGATGCAACGTGTTCAAGACGATTTAGCGCAGGTGTGGCCACCGTTGGTTGTTTTAGAAAGAATAGCAAATCACCGTCAGGAAGCAGTGTTAAACTTTAGCATAGACCTCGCCCGCAAAGCATCATGGCAAAATGCATTGATACTTGCAAAAGCGGAAGGAAAGGCAAAAGAGGATTATATTCAAATAATGGATAATGCAGTTGTCTGCATTGCCAATCGAATTATGAGTCCCGGTTTAGACGCTCAACTTTTATTAACACCGGTTTTACTGACGGAGAGTAAAAACGTCTCAGAAATTATAGACATTCTATGCCAATAGATTTTAACTTCTTTCATAAAAAATGAGTACTCGCCTCTGACAGCTCAGTTACCATTATTACCGCTACCTTTCAACAAAATAAAGGCATCATCAAGTAAAGCATTTGCATTTACCTGATGATGCCTTTTTGTAACTACTTCTTCTATCTTCTATCTTCTATCTTCTTTTTCAGTCATTACAAAGACATCTGCTTCTCCACCATCATCTTTCTCATACTCATCAAGCCATAGCGCATGCGACCTAAAGCAGTATTGATGCTGCAATTTGTCATTTCA
>JALYZZ010000469.1 GCA_030948675.1 Bacteroidota bacterium
AGCCAGTAATTGCCCAAACAATGTTTTCCATTCCCTGCCGTGCGACTGTACCCTGTTGGCATATTTTTCGAACGTGAGCAAGTGTGCAAGCTCATGCAGTAACGTAATCAGAAACGAAAATTTATTCAAATTTCCATTGACACTTATTCGATGATTGCGATTGTTAT
This sequence comes from Bacteroidota bacterium, assembly GCA_030948675.1. Taxonomy (GTDB): domain Bacteria; phylum Bacteroidota; class Bacteroidia; order Chitinophagales; family Chitinophagaceae; genus Segetibacter. The sequence continues at coordinate 168 of JALYZZ010000469.1, forward strand.
ATGCATTTCGGTAGTCTCCTAAAATACTTTTGCGCTCTTGTGCAACTGTCAGGTGAACCTTATGCTGTTGCAGGTAAGCAGCTACTGCAAGAAAAGTATTTGGAGGTAAGTAATCATTAAGCGCTTGTAAGGGGTGCTCGGTTTTAGCCATTCTTTTTTGCGTTGCTTTTTTTCATAATAATTGAAAGCTCTGCAAACGTGTACACGAGATATAAACCCATACTACCAAACAATGCAGGCTTATTCAAATTTTTACCGGAAATTAAAATATAGATAAATGCCGCTGCTGCACAGGCAAATAGCTTTACCATAACACCACTGTAAGCGTTTCTCAAAAAGACTTGTGTTTTTTCTGCGTCTAAGCCTTTTGACAACAGTTGCATAGATACTACGGTAACAAGGTAAATAAACACATTTGCTCCGCTTAATACCTGCCAGTCGCAACCATGCACCCGTAATAAATTTCTAAAAATGAGAATCAGTCCGCCAATAACCAGAAAAATGATAACGAGAGGAAGTATACTTTTATTGAACATTTTTATTTTTTGGAGGTATCCTTAATTATTTGCCAGATCATCACGGCTAAGACTATCAGGGGTAAAATCCAAACAAGCAATGGTGTCGAAAACTTTAGCCATTTATCCAACTTCAGTCCGGCAAAAACCGCCAGGCCAAGACTTATCATTATTTGCGTACCTAGTGCAAGGTATTTCATCAGTAACCCATCGCTTTCTTTATTTCGTTTCTGACTATTCATAGGTGCAACAAAAATTGAAGTAGTAGAGGTCTCTTAAATTTATTAATTGTTAATTACTGTTTTTGAAACAATTGTATAGCCAATTATACCTATGAAACAGGTGCAATACAGCAGACCGATGCTGCAGTGTCGCTAATTATTCCTGCAATAAAACCAGTATTGTTCTTTGTGGTAGTCGTCATATTTTATGCGCCAAAAATAAAACTTAAACTGTTAGGAGTTTGAAAATTCTGGATATGAAGTTGTTTAAATTCTCCAGTGTGAAAGATGTACGTTTCATTTCTTACAAAACCGAGAAGATGTTTATTTTCACTTTGCAAAAATATAATTCATGCTTATGCAAAACCATTAATTTAAAGTCTACATCACAGCTGTGCCAAAAAGTACAAACAAAATGTTGTCCTCGATGAATATCCGTTATTTAATAGCGTCTATCTGGCTGAAAAAATGAAAAATGGTTGCGGATGAGGTCTATCTTGAAGTAATAACCGCAGAATGAGTAAACATAAAACAAAAGCACAACAGGTATTAGTAACATTATGAAAGCTCCTGTATTAAGTGAAAATTCTAATTTACGTTATGTCACTTTTTTTTATTTATATGTTATGCAAGGTATTCCTGCAGGCTTTGCGCTTACGGCTATTGCAAACTACCTTGCGGGCAAAAATATTTCATCTGACAAGATAGGAACCTTCATTGCCCTTGATGGCCTGCCCTGGATACTTCAATTTTTATGGGGACCGCTCATTGACCGGTTTCAATTTTCAAGCATGGGCAATCGTAAGCACTGGATTGTTTTCTCACAACTTGCAGGTGTTTTAGTAACCACAGGACTATTTTTCGTTGGCCAGCCCGAGGATAATTTGTCCCTGCTTGGTGCCATATTTTTCACCTACAGTATTTGCGCTTCTGTTCAGGTTGCCAGCGTGGATGCTATGGCAATAACCATTGCACCAGCTACAGAAAGAGGCAGGATGAATGGGTTTATGCGTGGCGGCTTTTTATTGGGTATCGCTTTTAGTTCCACTTTATTTTCAATGATGTTGCACAACTATAGCTTTAAAGCGGCAGCCATGGTTCAAACAATAACGCTGGCGGCATTTTCTATGTTGTTCTTTTTTACAAAGCTTGAGGGAAGCAATAGTTTGCTTCCCTCATTTAAAAAAATAAATCTAAAAAGTAAAGAACAAAAAGATCCACCCTTCAAAACGGTTTTTAAGAATGTGTATAAAGGAATCGCGGGCAAACAAAGCTTACAGTATTTCGCGCTTGTCGCATTAGTTTATTTTTGTTCAAGTATTTTCATACGTTCGTATACCTACCACCTTATCCATGTATTGAAATGGCCGGATAACCAGGTGTCTTATTTACAAGGCGGCTGGGGCAGCATGGTAACGTTTGTTGCGATCCTTGTTGCAGGCAGCATTTCTGATAAAATAGGTCACAAAAAATTGCAGGTAAAAGTTACGTGGGCGGTTTGTGTTTTTTTAGTAATAGTCAACGTCACCAGTAGTTTTTGGAATTATAAATATTATTCAGGTGCTGCACTGATACTATGGAACTTTGCTGATCCATTATTAAGCGTAACTATATTTCCGATATTAATGGGTTTATGTATTAAAAAAGTAGAGGGGTCTCAATTCACTACTTATCTTGCTTTGATCAATTTATGTGATGTCCTCGGATCTTATGTTACAGGATGGAGCCTAACCCAGATTTCTGCCCCTACCCTGGGCTTAATTTGTGCTACTGCTCTTTTGCTTTTTTTAGTAATTATAAAATTCAAAAACAACTATCGTATCATTCCCGATATTTAAGTATTGAGTTTTCGCCGGAAGTCATTTATCAATTTTTCTATTACAGGAGGTGCAGATGATGATTTCAAAAAATATTCTTCCAGCCACTTAAGATAAAACATGCGCACTTCTTTGTATAAGCTTTCATTGCTGGCAGCCGCCGACATAGAGTCGTTTCTTTTTCTGTACATATTATTTGCTTCGCCAGAGATATAGACAATTTCACGAGCATATACTTTACTTAGGAAAGCCTGATCTTCATACAATTGATAAATTCCCGAAAAAGTCCTTTCAAAACCACCGGCTCGTTGCAAAGCATCTTTGGTTATGATTATGCCCGACGGGCAAGGTGGTTGTCCATCTCCCAGAGGATATAATTGTTTCATTAAATGAGGTGGATGGTGGATGCCTGTCCCAGCGCCTATTAATTGAACGTAATCTTTTTCATTCCAAATTTTCCAGCTATACCAAAACACAGACGCCTCGCAAATCATTTGCACCTGTGGAAACTGCTTGAAAATAGCGCATTGCCTGGCTAATTTCTCTGGCAGCCAACAATCATCTGCATCTAAAAAAGCCACGAATTGACCATTAGCCGTCGCAATTCCTGCGTTCCTGCTTGCCGTCAGTCCTTTATTTACGTGACCACCATGTTCAATATACCTTATCCTACCGTGAGACTTTCCAGCGTAAGCTGTTGCCATGTCTGTGTCTTTTTTTTC
>JALYZZ010000486.1 GCA_030948675.1 Bacteroidota bacterium
GGGATAGTGCTGGCAAATGGAATATAGATCCAGGTAAAATTGGGGTGATGGGCTTTTCTGCCGGTGGCCACCTTGCTTCTTCAGCCGGCACTCATTTCAGCAACGCTGTAATCGCAAATGCTACCGAAACAAACCTTCGACCCGATTTTATGATTTTAGTATACCCCGTCATTAGTTTTACTACTGGTTTAGCACATGCTGGCTCTCGTACTAGCCTGTTAGGCAATTCACCTTCTGAAGATTCCATCAATTTTTTTTCGAACGAACTTCACGTAAACAAAGAAACGCCTCCATCATTCTTAATACATGCCGGTGACGACAAGGTGGTAAATGTGGCAAACAGCATAAAATTTTACGAAGAATTGAATAAAAATGGGGTTCCTGCTGATCTCCATATTTACACAAAAGGGGGACATGGGTTTTCTAAAACACCCTCTTTCGATGAATGGTTTGGCCGATGCCTTTACTGGATGGCAAGCAATGGATGGATCACTAATTAAAATGCAGTTTTGGCTTGTTTGTATTTGCACACCGCTGTTATGTGCAGCTAAATATGAGGTTTTAGCTAATGGCTTTACACACAAAAAGGTGGTACGAAAGCGATGCCGACCGCGGTCTTATCTTATGAACCAAGTTAATTTTGAAGGATGGAAAAAGCACTCGATAAAGTGCAATAGCTGTTGAATTGAGAATAGAAGAGTCAGCGATTAGCGGATGAAGGTAACGGCGGTAATTGCACCATTGCAATGGTTACTTTTTTTTCAGGCTTTGTTCAAAAAACTTTTCATGAAGTTTTAGTACCTGGGGAATGAGCAATTGTTGTTCATCGTTAACTACCACAAAGTCACATAGTTTCATTTTAATAACTTCATTGATCTGATGCTTCATTCTCGATATCACCTGAAATTTGCTAACATCATCTCTTTCCATTACTCTCTGTATGCGTACTTCTTCAGGTGCATACACTCCAATTACATAATCGAGGTTGGCTGCAGAACCAGATTCAAACATCAACGCCGCTTCTTTGATTACATAAGGTGCTGCCTGCACACTCATCCAGGCAGTTGCAGCATTAATGGTAGCAGGGTGAACAAGGCTATTCAACTCTTGTAACTTTGCAGGATTATTGAACACAATATTGGCAAGACGCAGCCTGTTTAGTTTTCCATTCTCGTAGGTTTGTTCGCCAAAAGCCTGCTTAATGGATGTAACCAGTTCAGGTTGTGATTCCATCAAAAGTTTAGCTTGCCGGTCGGCATCAAAAACAGGAATGCCAAGAACACTAAAAATGTTGGAGACCACTGTTTTACCGCTCCCCATTCCACCTGTTAAACCAATTTTTAGCATAGCAAATAATCCTAAGGGGCTTTGTAAAACTGTTTAAATTAAAAGTCCGAACTCTACAGTTGAAGGTTTCAACAATAAAATTCGGATTAGTTGTGATCGTGTCCTAACAGTAATGTTATTTGCTGTCAGTTGCCAATAAAGGTTTATTAAGCGCCTGGCTCCACTCTAAGCTGATGGCTGATTTTTCAATTTTGATATAACTGCCGGGGTTAACCTCTAACTGAATGGTTGTATTGTCGTCGTTTACTTTGTAAATCGTTCCGTGGATACCTGCAATCGTAACGATTTTATCGCCCTTCTTCAGATCATTGATAAAGGTTTTTTGCATTTTTGCTTTTTTTGCCTGCGGGCGGATCATGAATAGCCAAAAAACAAGCATGATAGCACCCATCATGATTAATTGAACAGAACCACCGTTTTTTGGATCGCCCATTAATAGGTAAGAAAACTGAAGCATTGAGATTAATTTTTATTTGGTTTTAGTAAAAGGTTTCTTTTTAGCTCTTTTGATTGCAGATTATTTAAAGTGTTGCTATCTGGTCTGGCACTTAATAGTGTATCGCCAGCGCTTTTTATGACTCCATAAAAATAGATGTAGTGACTTGTTGAGCCATTTGTATTTGTAGTCACGTGAATGTTTTTTCTAAAGTCGCCTGTCGTTCCAGCGTTTACAGTAAAACCGGCAGTAATGATCCCTTCGTCTCCTGGCGCTATCGCCTCTTTAGGGTAATCTGCAACAGTGCATCCACAACCAGGTTGAGCGGAAATAACAAAAAGAGGCCTCTTTCCTATGTTCTTAAAACGAAATTGTATTGCTGTTTTTTTGCCTGCTTCCACAGCACCAATATCTTTTAACGAGTCAATCCATTTTATGTTGGTAAACTTAGCTGTGTCGCTTGCCAGGTTTGATACATCCTTTCTTTTTACATCAAGGTTTTTACATGCGCCAAGCAATAAGAGGGTAGCTATAATAAAAAAATAGGCTTTCATAAAGGAGGTCAGGCTTTTTGTTTAAAACTAACTTTATGTATCTTATCCTGGCTTGCCAATTCCTTATGAATATTGTCTAATATGCCGTTAACAAACTGGCCGCTTTGAGGAGTACTGTAAGCCTTTGCCAAATCTATGTACTCGTTAATGGTAACCTTGGTTGGAATGGTTTCAAAAAAGAGTAGCTCGCAAACCCCCATCTCCATTAGTATCATATCAAGCACAGCAATTCTTTCTGCATCCCAGTTTTTCAACTTCGGCTTGATAAGCTCCAGCACGTATTCTCTTTTCTCTCTGGTAGTTTGTAGCAATGTTTTGGCAAAGTCCCATTTTTCCTGCGACACCATTTCCTGCAAATTATAACTCTGTGGCTTTTGCAGGTAATTAAGCATCAACTGACTCATCATTTCTGCATCGTCGTCCCAATTGGTAAAATGCTCTTCAACATGGTCAGTAAAGTCGGCCGACGGCAGCATCAGGTTAGTAAAAATGAAAATAACAATCTCTTTTTCCGGCTTTTTTTCGCGGCTTTCGATCTCAATATAATTTTGATACTCTTCGGTTTTAGTTAGCTCGTTATACAGTTTTTTTATTTGTGCCTGGGTATCGTCTATCAGATTTGGCTTTTCGTCTTCTACTGCCTTTTTAAAGGAAGGGCTTTCAATTATTTTCGATAGAAACTCATTGCCCGAAAGCTTTGTGTTTACGTTAAGATCTTGTGCACTAGGGAGATTTTTTGCAGCACGTTTAACCGCATCTTTTTCTGAGTACCGGGCTACTTCAGTTAATATGTAGAGCAGGTATATAAATAATTGTCGGGAAGCGTCCACCTGTTTTTTTAGTAGTTTAACAGGCTCTGAAAAGTTTTGTGCATCGGCTGTACTTAGCGTATAAAGTGTTTGCATGACCTTCACTCTAATATTTCTTCTGCTGATCATTTCCTAAAGAACTTTTTTTGATTTGGGGTGCGAAGATAGCAATTAGAGACCTTGTAAGGCAGCATTGAGTAAAAATTGTGAAAAGTGTAAAGCAATGACAGTAGTAGGTTAACGATCAAGAAACGTAAGAAGACGGCAGTTGAACGAAGGCGGATTACTAATGCGGGAAATAGACAGAACTAGTGTTGGTAGACCGTAAGGCAGCTTAACTGTCATTTGCCATCAGCCAACCGTCATCTTTTCCAGTTTACATCCTGTCATAAATGCAAGTGAAGGGTTAAAAAATGCCATTATCTGCTAATTTGACTTTTTTATAACTGATGGCACAATTGTCGATGCACAGGAGAAACAAAATCACAATTCTTTTACACTAAATAAAAATTAAGAGTATGGCTGAAAGTTTAAAAGTTACCCCTCTACATGACAGGGTGATAGTAAAGCCCGCTGCGGCTGAAGAAAAAACTGCTGGTGGTATCATTATACCCGACACTGCTAAAGAAAAACCTCAAAAAGGTGTAGTTATCGCTGCAGGTCCTGGTAAAAAAGATGAGCCGGTAACTGTAAAAGCAGGTGATACTGTTTTATATGGTAAGTACGCAGGTACAGAAATTACCGTAGAAGGTGGTGAATACCTGATTATGAGAGAAAGTGATATACTCGCTATCGTTTAAACCCCAAACCCTTGAATGGGCTTTTTCAATGCTGAGTTGCAAACAGGTTGTACAAGAGTGCGACGCAACAAAAGCTAAATAGTTTTAATTAGTAGGGTTCAATAACCTTAAACTTTAAACTAAAAAACTTCAAACTTTAATAATTATGGCAAAGCAAATCTTCTTCGACATTGAAGCAAGAAATAAGATGAAAAAAGGTGTTGACACACTTGCTAACGCAGTGAAAGTTACCCTGGGACCTAAAGGTCGTAACGTGGTGATCGAGAAAAAATTCGGAGCTCCGTCTGTAACTAAGGATGGCGTTACTGTAGCAAAAGAAATTGAACTTGATGACGCTATTGAGAACATGGGTGCTCAAATGGTGAAAGAAGTAGCTTCTAAAACTGCTGATATTGCAGGTGACGGTACTACTACTGCAACTGTTTTGGCTCAGTCTATCATCAGCGAAGGTCTAAAGAACGTGGCTGCCGGTGCAAATCCAATGGATTTAAAGCGCGGTATTGACAAAGCGGTTCAGGCTGTTGTTGCAAATCTTAGAAGTCAAAGCCAACAAGTTGGTAACGATAGCTCTAAAATAGAGCAAGTTGCTACTATATCTGCTAATAGCGACGATACAATAGGTAAGCTGATTGCAGAGGCAATGCAAAAAGTTGGTAAAGAAGGTGTGATAACTGTTGAAGAAGCAAAAGGTACCGATACTACAGTTGATGTAGTGGAAGGTATGCAGTTTGACCGTGGTTATATTAGCCCTTATTTCGTTACCAACAGCGAAAAGATGGAAGCTGAAATGCAGAACCCATACATCCTTATCTATGATAAGAAGATCTCTGCAATGAAAGACATTCTTCACATTTTGGAGAAAGTTGCT
>JALYZZ010000491.1 GCA_030948675.1 Bacteroidota bacterium
CAGTTAAAACTTTACCTGAGTTGGTGGCGAATGCAGACGTAATATCGCTGCATGTACCTGAAAATGCCGGCACCAAAAATTTAATTAACTCCGAGTTGCTTGCCGCTTTTAAAAAGGGATCGATACTTATCAATTACGCACGGGGCAAGGTAGTAGATATTGATGCATTAGCTGAAAGCCTTGATGGTGGCCAGCTAGGTGGAGCTGCCATTGATGTTTTTCCTTCTGAACCTGAAAAAAATGGTGATCCGTTTACCACTCCATTACAAAATTTACCTAATGTGCTGCTTTCACCTCATATTGGTGGAAGTACTGAAGAGGCACAACAGAATATTGGCGAAGATGTAAGCAACAAACTTTTTCAGTTTCTTGAAAAAGGCATAACAAATGGATCGCACACAGTACCGTCTTTAGCTCTTCCGCCACAGGAGAACACGCACAGGATTTTGCACGTGCATAAAAACGTACCAGGGGTTCTAAGTGCTATTAACACGCAGCTTTCATCTAATGATATCAACATTATTGCCCAGTATCTTAAAACCAATGACGACATCGGATATGTGGTGCTCGACGTAGATAAAAAGTTCTCTTCACAAGCAGCAGAATTATTAAAAGATGTGAAAGAAACCATCAAGGTTAGAGTACTGTATTAAAATTGAAGGTGAATGAAAGTAAGCGCTTAACTAATGAAAATCACCGTACTTCTATCCCTTTTTTTAGCTTTCTCATTACTCTCAAAAGCACAGTACCGTATCATGGGCACTGTTGTAAACGGGGCAGATTCTAAACCACTTCAGGGGGCAAGTATATTTATTAATGGCGGCTCGAATGGTACTTTATCAGACGCGGCAGGCAACTTTTTATTGCAAAATGTAACTGTAGCCAACTTTGAACTTGTTGTTTCATATGTAAATTATCAAACAATTGTAGTAAAAATAGCCCCCGAAAACATCAACAAAAGGTTTAGAATAGAAATGGAGCCAAAACCTCAGGAACTACAGGAAGTAGTAATAGGTCCGGTATTGAAAGATGGATGGCAAACGTGGGGCAAAACATTTACCGATTTTTTTATTGGGACTTCTAAAAATGCCTCTCAATGCACCATTAAAAATCCTAAAGATTTGCGCTTTAGATACGATAAAAAAAATGAAACGCTAAGAGTAACGGCCGTAGACAAATTAATAATTATAAACAACGAATTAGGACTGCAAATCGACTACCAACTCGAAGAATTTCGGTTTCAAAGAAAGGCCTCTATGACCACCTTTTATGGCTATTCATCTTTTAAAAACATTGCTTCAAAGCGCAGTAAAAAACAACAGATCTGGATTAACAAGAGGAGGGAAGCATATAATGGTTCACTTACCCATTTCATCAGGGCGATCTATAACAACAGTACGCAGAATGAAGGGTTTGAAATGCGGCATCTAGTCAGGCTTCGAAAAGAAGACTCATTATTACGACCTTTTTATGACAGCATTATGCTTGGTCTTCACACAGTTTTCGACACCACCACTTACTCAATGCAATTGATGAAAGAAGGAACGTTCGCGAAAGATCCGATTATTTATGTGTTGGGTAAACAACTGGTGTCGTGTTCAAGCATTAGAGTGTATGACACTGCAAGTAAAGGATGGTATCTGCTTTTTCAAAATGACTTGCAGCTAGTTTATAAAAATGAATTCGAGAAAGAAGAGTATGCCCAACAAATGGGACAAATAACACACGCAAGGCGGTACCAAACCTCAATTCTACATCTACCAAATCATCGGGCGGTTTTGATAGAAAAAAACGGGTTGTACTTCGATCCACTTGACCTTTTTTCCGAAGGTTATATAGCCTGGGAGAAGATGGCGGAAATGCTGCCAATTGATTACCAGCCCGGAGACTAGAAATTATAAGAAGCAAATACACTTCATGACATTATCAAGAGTGTGGTATTACTTCTCTAAACTCGTATTTGGTTTGCTCTTGACTCAAATTAAATAATCTCGAAATTCGACCTCCTTTCAATATCAGTGTCCGTTTAATTGTCATTTTGAAATAACAGTAACTGAGCTAGTGTCATGTAGCAACCAAAAATGCCGCTGCTGTTGATTTTAGAAAGAAAATATGCAGTTTTTTTTATTATAGCAACTTAAAAAATGCGGTGGCAGGTAGTTTGCATTAGAGCAAAATAAATAAGGAAAGGGTATGTTTTTAAGTTTCAGTAATTATTGAAACTTTATTGTGCCTTTATTGTTTTAATTTATATATATGAAAGTAGTTATCATAGGAGCAGGTTTTGCTGGACTTAAACTGGCTCAAAGCCTTGACAACAAAGCTGGTTTCGATGTTTTGCTGATAGATAAATTCAACTTCCACCAGTTTCAACCATTGTTTTATCAGGTAGCAACGGGGGGTTTAGATGCCAGTAATATTTCCTTTCCGCTAAGAAAAGTATTCCATAAAAGTAAAAACGTTAGAATTCGGCTCACGAAAGTATTTGATGTGGTGCCGGCCGAAAATAAGATCACTACCGAAGTTGGAGATATAGAATATGATCAGTTAGTAATTGCGTCAGGCGCAGATACCAATTTTTTTGGTAATCAAAAGTTAATGGAATTTGCATTTCCGATGAAGTCGACGATTGAAGCGCTGCAACTGCGACACAGGTTGATCGAAAATTTTGAAAACGTAGTTATATCAAAAGATGAAGCGGAAAAGCAGAAACTGATGACGGTAGTGATAGTTGGTGGCGGACCAACGGGAGTAGAGCTGGGAGGTGCTATTGCCGAAATGAAAAAATACACGCTGCCACCAGATTATCCTGAGATAGATTTTTCTAAAATGAAAATATATCTTCTGGAAGGCACAGGTGTTACGCTTGGTCCAATGAGTAAAAAATCGCAGGAACAATCACAAAAATACCTTGAAAGATTAGGTGTAACCGTGCTACTAAACACTATTTTAAAAGATTATGATGGAGAAATAGCCACATTAAACAACGGCGAAACTATTTCTACATCTACGGTTATCTGGGCTGCTGGTATTAAAGGCAATGTGCCAGGCGGCATTGAGCCAGATCTAATCGTAAGGGGAAACAGGATAAAAGTAGACAGGTATAACAAGGTTTTGGGCCATGCCAATATCTATGCAGTAGGTGACGTAGCATATATGGAAACACCTAAATATCCAAAAGGTCATCCGCAAGTGGCAAATG
>JALYZZ010000497.1 GCA_030948675.1 Bacteroidota bacterium
TAGTGTTTGTTACCGAGGCGCCAAAATCAATACACCCAGATGAGATTTTTGTTTTTGAAATGGAAGACCAGCCAAAGCAAACCAAGTTGACTGTTAATGTAAGCGGGGCTGCTTTTTTAGTAAAAAACAACGTATTTGCAGGGCCTACTAAAATCTCAATAAATGACGCGGAGAAATACATGGGAGAAATGGTGACAATATGTGACAATGTATCTGAAGGCAGATTTTTGGAAACTTCAAATACAAAACCGACTTTATTAAATATGGGCGGCATTTTTCCTAATCATAAACTCACCATCCTGATCAACTTTGTCGATAGAAAGAATTTCAAAACTGCACCCGAAAAAACTTATTCGGGCAGAAATGTATGCGTGACAGGAAAAATTATAGAATTTAAGGGCAAACCTGAGATAGTAGTTGATAGTCCGGACCAGTTAAAAATGGATGAAAATAAACATGCATTTATTACTGTGCCAAAAGTTAGATAAGACATAGAAGTATCTGTCGTGAAGGGTAATGGCTGTAACAAGACATTCAAGCGCAAATTTTACGTCCGTTATAAATGTTACCTTGGTATATATACATCTCCGGCGAATAATACAGCTATGAGCACCGCACCAATTGGCTGGGCTGACCTTGAAAATGTGGGAAATGCAATTGTTCAAGACCTGCTGAAACAGGGCGTTCCAACCAATCACGAATATTTATCCTGAGGACAATAATAGCGACTATGCAAAGATTAATGCTCGTCTCAAGCATTTAAATTGAAAAGTATACGGTGTTGCATCTGGCATTTAACCCCGGCAACGACCGTAAAAATAAGGGTTAATCAAGAACAGAGATACACCTTAGGAACAGGATTTAACGGATGGAAAGTTGAGTATGAACTTATAAATAGGAAACACCCGAAACAAACCAGCATTGAGGGTAGCAGATTAACTAACGTCTGAAGTCTGTTTTTGCGAAGCATCAGCAACGTGAACTATTGAATGAATTGTACCGTTCCAGCCATCAATTGTAGCCGGCTTAGTAATAAACTTGTTAACTCCTTTTCCAATACAATAGTCAATATCTTCCTTAGACGATGAAGTGGTTAAAACAACAATGGGAATTTGACTTAAGGAGTAAGAAGATTTAATTTCGTTTAAAATTTCTTTGCCATCGGTCTTTGGCAAATTTAAATCCATAACAATAATTTCCGGAAGCGCCTTAAGTGTTTGCAGGTAATTAGACGCTTTGTCTCCCTCCATAATTACCTGCATTTGATAGTGAACATTATTTTCTTCAAGTGCATCTTTTAATAAGTCAACATCATCAATATCGTCTTCAATTAAAAGAATATTTAGCATTTTTTTCATTCTGCAAAATTGATTATAATTTGAAACCGTCGAAGATTAGGCAGCTAAAATATTACTATTGATTTGTTATAATTTATTGATTAAATCATACATCTACCTATAGTATTAAAGCAAACCAGGCAGCTAGTTTTAATAAATCAACAGCGGACACAGAAGTGGTTTTAGCAGGAAGGATGTTTAAAAACGGGGAATAAGCAAATAACAAAGTAAACTAAACCGAATTATTTTATTTCAAGTTCAAATAATCTTTGGTCTTCAAGGAACCCTTCTAGTACGTCGCCTACCACACACTCACCTACCCCCGCAGGAGTACCAGTGTAAATAAGATCTCCTATATTTAACGAGAAGTAATTAGATATGTTTGCAACAACCTGATCAAACGTAAAGATCATGTCTGTTGAGATGCCGTTCTGCACTTCTTCTCCATTTTTCTTAAGTGAAAAACGAAAAGGATTTTTAAGTAAATCAGCTGTCAGGTCTTTCCACTGACCTATAATTGCCGAGTTGTCCCACGCCTTTGCCTTTTCCCACGGTAAGCCTTTTTTCTTCAATTCCGCCTGAACGTCACGGGCTGTAAAATCGATGCCTACACTAATTGCGTTGTAGTATTTAGATGCATGCCTTTCAGCAACATACTTACCATTTTTGCTTACCCTTAAGACCAACTCAACTTCGTAGTGAAGCTCGTTGCTAAACTCAGGATAATAAAACGGGGTATGTGACTGCAACAAAGCAGTTTTAGGTTTCATGAAAATTACTGGTTCTTCAGGTACCGCATTTCCCAGTTCCTTTGCATGTTCAACATAATTTCTCCCAACACAAAAAATTTTCATAGACGATTTTTTATAAAATAGCAACGAAGTAATCCGGTAAGAACATTAACAAAGTTGACTACTGCAATTATATTTAATACGCATATATAACGCAAGAAATTTAAAATATTATGTAAACTCCAAATTATTTATTAAACTCATCGTACGCTCCAATCCGGCAAAAACAAAATTTTCAACGGTCTCCACGCATTTCTCTATCTTCTTATTTACCACCTGCAATTCCTCTTTCGTCCATTTACCAAGTACAAAATCTATTTGCAATCCCTTAGGATAGTTATTACCTATGCCAAAACGTAGTTTAGGATATTTATCAGTACCAATAGATGCCTGTATGTCTTTTAGTCCATTGTGTCCGGCGTCGCTTCCACTACCTCTAAGCCTGAGTTTACTAAGAGGTAATGCCAGGTCATCTACTATCGTCAGCGTATTTTCAAGCGCTATTTTTTCCTTATCCAGGTAATATTTAAATGACCGGCCGCTAAGGTTCATGTAGGTCGTTGGTCTTATACAAACCAATGCCTTTCCTTTAAATTTTATTTCTGCAACTTCTGCGAGTCTTTCTGTCTTGAAAATTCCGCCGTGGTTTAAGACCAGTGCTTCGACTACGTCAAAACCAATATTATGTCGCGTACGGGCATACTCAGCGCCAATATTTCCTAGTCCGACGATCAAAAATTTATTCATACTTAAAATTACTTGCCAGCCAAGTCAGTATCAGAAATATCAAGAACACGCAGGCAGTATGCGTCTAATGTTTTAATTTTTTGGTCGGGCAGTGTTTCTTATTTCAACCCAGGTTGTGTCACACCCTTGTACCACACCTTTTTATGGCAGCACTTTTTAAAATTGATTGTTGTATTCTTCTCTAACTTTCTGCACTACAAATACATTGTGCAAACGGCATCTTCACCAAATATTGGGTAACGTAGAAGTCAAAAAAGTGTACAAGTTTGCCAATTGATACTATGTACACAAAACAGGCATACCTGATGCATTAACAAACGTAGTCTAACGCAGTAATTTAATAAAACCAGGCGTTATTAAACCAATACAACCAGACTGCAAGAAAGATACCGAGTGGTCAATTTGCTCATAGTACCAGGCACACAAAAAACCCGGTCTCGAAAGACCGGGTTTTTTTCTGGAAAAAAAATTATTTTTTCTTTTCTGTAGATTCCTCCTGCTTTAGCTGCCGTGTCATTACAACAGAAGCGATCGGGATACGTGGACTGTTTAAAATTTCCATGTTGTCGACCTTAACATCTTCTACCCTAATGTTACCATTCAACTCCAGGTTTGTAATATCCACGGTAATCGACTCTCTCAAATGGGCAGGCAGCGCCTTTACCTTTAAAGATTTCATCTTAACTACCAGTTTACCGCCAGACTTTACACCAACAGACGTTCCTGATAGATGTAAGGGAAGCGTTGCAACAACCTTTTTGTCGCCGACCAATTCTAAAAAGTCGACATGTAAAAGTTGATCAGTTACTTTGTCGAACTGCAAATCTTTTAAAATACAAATGTATTTCTGTCCGTCAATCTGAATTTCTGTTTGAATAAATTCAGGGGTGTAAACGATCGGCTTAAAAGCCTTTACAGGAGCAGCGAAATTAATTTCCTGTGCACCACCGTAAATTACACCAGGCACCAATTCCTGAGAGCGAAGCTGGCGCGTGGCTTTTTTGCCCATTTCGGTCCTCAGTTGTCCTTCGATTGTAATTGTTTTCATTTTTGTATGATTGTTTAAAATAATTGACCCAATAATTGCTACTGCCTCTCTTCTCTTTTCGCTTTTAGTTGCGAATGGATAAACAAGCTGGTTATACTTCTGTTCTCATAAGCATTCCTAATTGCTATTGCAAACAGGTCAGCTACTGATAACACTTTTATTTTACTACTTTGCCTTTTCAGGGGAATAGTATCACAAACCACTAATTCGTCAAGCACACTGTTTTCAACGTTTTCGTACGCTTTCCCGCTCAAAACCGGGTGGGTACACAAGGCTCTTACGCTTTTTGCCCCTTTTTCCATTAGCAGGCCCGCTGCCTTAGCCAGTGTTCCACCTGTATCGCAAATATCATCTATCAGCACAATGCTTCTATCTTTTACTTCACCTATCACCACCATGCTCGCAATCTCATTCGCCCGTTTACGATGCTTGTCGCAGATAACCATATCGGTGTTGAAATAACTCGCTATTTCGCGTACACGATTGGTACTTCCCACGTCAGGGGCGGCAAAAGTAAGGTTTTCCAGTTTAAGTTTTTCTATATATGGTATAAAAATGGCCGAGCTGTCGAGGTGATCTACAGGTATATCAAAGTATCCTTGTATCTGGGGAGCATGTAAATCCATGGTAATAATGCGATTTGCACCTGCTGCAACCAACAAATTTGCAATCAGTTTAGAACCAATTGCAACACGAGGTTTATCTTTACGGTCTTGCCTTGCATACCCGTAATAAGGCATTACAACTACTATTTTGTACGCACTCGCACGGCGTGCGGCATCAATCATTAGTAATAGTTCCATCAGGTTATCTGAAGGAGCATTTGTACTTTGAATAAGAAAAACATAATCGCCCCTAATGCTCTCTAAATAAACAGTTTGAATTTCGCCATCGCTAAACTTCTGAATATTAATCTTGCCGAGCGCAGTGCCAAAGCGTTCTGCTATTTTGCTTGAAACGCCCTGAGTACCAGTACCAGAAAAAATTTTAATAGAAGGATTCATACTTTGTCAGAACTTGAAGTTGGTTAGAAGACACTTGACCGTCAGGTATTTGAGTCAAGATGGTATATCTTAAAATTGCACCTGCTTCCTTAATGAACAATAAAATGATAAAAGAAAGGCAGGGCGAAGATAGATATTAGCTATAGAAGTTTTAATTTTCGCTTGGGAGAAAATATAAGTATGAATAATCAAAGCATAAAGAACTGGGCAATTGACGACCGGCCAAGAGAAAAACTTGCGTTAAAAGGAGCAGAAAGCCTAAGCAACTCTGAATTGCTTGCGATACTAATCAATAACGGCTCTACAGATAAAAGCGCTGTTGACCTTGCTAAAGAACTGCTGGCAGCAGTTGAAAACAACCTGCAGCGATTGGCAAAACTATCGGTTAAAGAGATGGTGAATCTAAAAATCAAAGGCTTAGGGCCGGTAAAAGCAATTACAATAGCCGCTGCTTTAGAACTAGGTGTACGCCGAAACATGGCCGATAATAAGAAAGAAACAGTATTATCAAGCAAGGACATTGCAGGTTTTTTACATGCACAGCTACAATACAAAAGCCATGAAGTGTTTGCGGTAGTATTTCTAAATCGGTCGAACAAAATAAACCACTACGAAATTATAAGTGAAGGCGGAATTACAGGGACCGTAGCAGACCCGAGAATAATATTAAAAAAAGCATTGACCCACGAGGCAGTTAGCATTGTGCTTTGCCACAACCATCCAAGTGGTAACCTTAAGCCCAGCCGGCAAGACCAGGAGCTTACTGCGAAAATAAAAGAAGCCGCCCATTACTTTGACATCAAAGTACTGGATCACATTATAGTAAGCGAAGAAGGGTATTTTAGCTTCGCGGATGACGGAATATTGTGAGTAAACCAATCGAAAGCTTTTTTAGCAAAAAAAATATTTTTTGCTTTTTTAAGGCGCTAAGGTAGTATCCTCCTTTATCTTATCTTGTTACCCTAACCCAGTCTACCAGTAGTTTTACTTTCCCCTGTTTAATTAAATCAACTGTTTGCTGAGGAAGCCCAGGATAGGGTGTATTAATTTTATTAACTCCGGCCGGATAACTGCCTCCGAGGGCAAAATTGAGAATCATGTGTTTAGGACTGTCGTATGCCCACTTGCCATATTTTTCTACCATTGCTTTTGTAACCGTATAAAAAACACGTTCATCTATCTTAAAAACCAGGCTTTCAGGCGTCCAATCTACCGAGTAAACATGCCAGTTGGCAACAGAATTTGCTGCCATGGAAGAATCTCTTTTTACAAAAGGTGTATTTCCTGAATAACCAGGACCATGAACGGCGGCGTTGACCCACTCCCGCTCACCAATAAATTCCATGATGTCAATCTCCCCTGTTTGGGGCCAGCCACCGTTGCCAAGAAGCCACCATGCAGGCCATAGACCTTTACCCTCCGTTATTTTTATGCGTGCAGCTGCGGTACCATAAGTAAAATCTACCGTTCCTTTTGTATGCAGGCGACCGGAAATAAAATCAAATTTTTTACCGTCTTTAGTAACGAAGCCAGGTGTATAATGCGGTTGAATTACAAGTGCCCCATTTTCCGCACCTCCGGCTTCCTTGCCATGTGCGATGTAAACGGTCGCTGCTGAATCTACGTATGCTTGTTGCTCATTATTAAAAACCTGCCCGGTTATTAATACATTCCATTTACTACGGTCCAGCGATGATCCTGAAAAGTCATCAAAAAAAATAGTTTGCTTCTGGCTGTTCATACTTGTACTATTCTTAGAGATACCACAACAGTATAACGCTGGTATAAAAGCAACCACCATTATGCTAAGCCAATTTTGCAGCAAGTAACACTTAAGTAAACGGATCATTTAAAACAATTTTTTTTAAAGGTAATTGTAGGGAATGTATGGGGCAAATGCTTTTTTCGATTGCGCGACAAGGAGGTTATTCGTGTAAAAACCGACGTTTTCCGATTACGCGTGTCAGCAATGTATGGTAATCTTAGAAAAACAAAAAAGCCGGCACTGGAAAGTGTCAGCCTGGTAATTCGAACATTGGATTTTAAAATACTTTCTACAAAAGGTTACATGATTAAAACGAGGACTTAAGATTCTTATTACTAAAAAATACAGCTTAGAACAATCGGGGCATTAACTTAACTTTTTGGGGTGATTTAAATTCGGAAATGCAGCGAATGAGTACTACCCGTTTTACCCTTTTTAAAGCAAAAATTGTTGATTTAATATTATAAACAGAGTAAAGGAAAATGAAAAATGGGGCAACTAACAAAATTATTAGCTGCCCCATGTCGCAAATTTAAATTTTTAGTATCCTGCGTTTTGCGTTAAATAACCAGGCAAATTAGAGGCCCCATCAATGGCCGTTTGAGGTATGGGAAAGAGCCTTTTTTGTTTATCTGTATTTGATTTTTCTGTCCAGGTACCCTCGTACTTACCAAAGCGGATCATATCAGTTCTGCGTTGACATTCCCAATAAAATTCAAACCCTCTTTCCTGGAATAAAAGATCGAGCGAAATGGACGTTAATGGTTTGGCAGGTGTAGTCGCAGTTCTTGAACCACGTACAATATTTACATCAGCCAAAGCCGCAGCCGCATCAGGAGCAGATTTTCTAAGCTTTGCTTCGGCACGCATCAGGTATATATCTGCAAGGCGAAGAATGACAATATCATGTTCTCCAAAATTTCTACCACTCACTGAGGTTTTACTAAACTCATATTTCTCAACCCTGTAGCCTGTATTATAATTGCTACCGGCAATAGAAAAATCAATGGCTTCAGTAAAGTCAACCGGTAAAGTAGGTTTGCTGCGGGTGTCGTAGAATAGCTTGGCAACAAGCATTTTGCCACTCGAACATTTTAGAAATACACCGTTCACACGTTTAAGTCCGTATTGCTGTCCGCGTAATATTCCACGGTTAATATTAAAGCTGGCCGCATCCACACACGAGTCGGCTGGATTTGAATAAATAGATAAATTTTGCTTGTAAAAACGAGGGTCAGCAGCAGCAGGATCTAACGGAAGATTTGCATTGACCCATGTACGGTAAAAATCAGGGGTGATGGCTGGTCCATCTGTGCCATTTGCATTGGGGTAAGCCGGTAGCGGAAACTGATCACCCGAAATAGAAAAGTATGCCATCCGATTGTGGCCGTTCAAATCGTTTCGCTGGTCAACTGCAAAGATTAATTCCTTATTAGTGTGGTTGTTGTCATTGAAAATTGAGAAATATTCTGGAGCTAAAGCAAATTGCCCGGAGCTGATAATCTTATCAGTATACTCCACTACTTTATCCATATCCTCGCTCTTGAAAGTAACCGTAGCTGCGAATGGATCACGATAAACTGCAGCATTTAAATAAAGACGTGCAAGTAACCCCCATACTCCCGCTTTAGTAAGCCTGCCCGGGCCGGTAGTATTATTAAGAACTGGTTCTACGGCAAGTAACTCAGACTTGATATACTCTACCGCCGCATCACCTCTTAAAATTTTTGAAGAAGCACCAAGGTCATCTTTTACAAACACCAGCCCAAAAAGATCTAATGTAAGCATAGAGTAAAAAGCCCTCATCCCTCTTGCTTCTGCCAGAAATATCTTTGCATTTGCATCAGAATTTGAAGGCAGCGTATTGATGGCAGTAACGGATCTTGATATTCCCTGAGTAATAAAATTCCAGGTATCACTAACGTTGGGATCAGTACTGGTTGTTTCATGTCTGTGCATTGATACATAGATACCATTGTCGCCCCAGTCAGTTCCGCCCCTATATGGCAAAATTGCTTCATCAGTAGAAATTTCCTGCAGGGTAAAGTAAGTAGTGTGTTTGTAAATGTCCGGAAGCCTTGCATATACTGGGGCTATAATACCTTCAGCAATTTGCTTATCGGTAAGGCCCGTTACTGAAGACTCGTCCAGTACCTTTTCATTCAGTTTTGTGCAACCTGTAACGATTAATAGAGTTATCGAAACAAGCTGAACAGTTATTAATTTCTTTGTCATTTTTTACTATTTTAAAATGAAAAATTTAAACCAAAAATAATAGACCTGGCCTTTGGATAACTTAGGTAGTCTATACCGTATGAAGAGATGCCATTGATCGTTCTATCAGTATTCACCTCCGGATCAAATCCGTTGTATTTGGTTATCACAAACAGGTTTTGTCCTGTGACTGATAAACGTATGGCAGAAACCCACTTTCTAATTCCCAGGTTATTGGTATTAAAACTATATCCCAGTGAAAGATTATTTAATCGCAGGTAAGCGCCATCTTTAAGAAACCTAGTGCTTACAGGCGCTGCGTTGCTGGTTGACTCTTTTGGATCAGCAATTGCTTCCAACGTAGTATTTACATTTTTGGCCAGCTTGTTTTTATAGAAAAAACTATTTGCCGTGTTATCATAAATTTTATTGCCCGAGACGCCATTGAAGTTGGCAGTAAGATCAAATCCTCTGTAAGCAACGCCACCACTAAAACTATAAATAAGGTTAGGTAATGCAGTGCCTGATGGCACTCTATCCTTGTCAGAAATAATTCCATCCTTGTCTACATCGCGATAAGTACTTAGGCCATTAGCATCGAAACCTGTGAACTCTTTCAAATAAAAAGTTCCGATAGGCTGACCGTTTAGGTAACCATTGATGGTTGCTGAAGTAAGGCCTGAACCAGATGCAGAACCTGATGGAATAACTGAATAAGGAGATTTATTGACAATGTTTTTCATGTAAGTAACGTTGCCACCAATGTTATAAGAAATTCCCGTGTTTGACTTATGCTTGTATTCAATATCAAATTCAACTCCCTTATTATTAATCGTCATGTCTTTTACGTTAGTCCAAAAAGTTCCGGCAGGTTGAATCGGATCTGCAGGAATGACTTCGAGCAGAATATTGTTCGAAACTTTATTAAAGAAATCTACTGAACCTGATAAAGCACCTTTCCATAATGCGAAGTCTAAGCCCACGTCTGTTTGTGTAGATACTTCCCATTGAATATCAGGATTGGCAAGTCTGGAATAGGTAGTGCCGGCAGGGTATGGACCTGACGGGTAAAGTGGATAACTGGTAGTTGCAGCAACCTGGGAGGTAAACAAAGCCTGTGTAATTTTTGAGGGTATTTCCTGGTTACCTGTTAATCCCCAACCGCCTCTGAGCTTAAGATTACTAAAGGCAGAATTTTGCATAAAATCTTCATCAGATATTTTCCAACCGAGAGAGAATGATGGAAAATATCCGTATTTGTTATTAGAACCAAACTTAGAAGATCCGTCTGCTCTAAAGTTAGCAGTAAGCAAATACTTATTATTGAACTGGTAAGTCACACGCCCGAAAAAGGACTGCAGTTCATTAATGAAAGCAAAACCGCCAGGTTTGTTATTTGCTAGGGTTAACTCCTGGCCGAGACCTGGGTTATAAATAGGTTCGACAGAAGAAATAGGAAACTTATTGATGCTATAATTTCTACCCTGTACGAAAATCTTTTGATAAGAATGCCCGGCCAGTACAGATATACTATGCTTTGTTCCGTTGAGAGAGTAAGTCAAATAGTTTTCTATCAATGTGTTCCTGTTATTATTATAATAAGTTTCCAATCTTCCGTCGCGAAGCGGCTGACTAAAAGGTAAAGCCTCAAGGTCACGGGTTGAATTAGAGTTATCTACGCCGAAATTTAACTTGTAAATAAGTCCTTTAATTAACTTAAGAGAAGGAGATATGTTTCCAATTACCCGATTGATGGAAGCGATGTCTTTATCAAGGTTAATATATACCATCGGGTTATTGATACTCTGATAACCAATAGCGTTTCCGTTGGCGTCATAAACAGGGTAAGTTGGGTTGTTGCTAAGCGCATCGCCAATCATATTAGTTATCGGCGGACGTTGGTTTTTAGTATTAGCCACATTTAAGTTTGCTTCAACTATTAGCCGGTCATCCCAAAACCTTTGTGTTGCGTTAAACCGGCCTGAATACCGATCAAGGTTGTTTTCCTTTATAATCCCCTGTTGCTTTTGCAAGCCAAAAGAAGCATAATAAGTAAGCTTCTCTGCACCGCCACTCATTGTCAGGTTGTGGTTTTGTGTAATAGC
>JALYZZ010000501.1 GCA_030948675.1 Bacteroidota bacterium
TTCCGTCGCTGTCTACTATTTCATAACCGTGCCGTGGAATGCCTTTATCAACCATTTCGAAGCCTACCAGTTTTTTAGTAATGCCTTCTGCTTTTTGTCTCTCAAGAATTTCTTTTGCGGTAAAGTCTTTTGTAAATTTTGTTATCCACCCTAACCCACCTTCAAGTGGAGTAGTTGTATCGTTGATGTCCATACCATATAAGCAATAGCCCATTTCGAGTCTCAGCGTGTCTCTGGCACCTAAACCAATTGGCTTTAGTCCGTGTGGTTTACCTGCTTCAAAAATTGCGTTCCATATTTTATCTGCATTCCCATCTTTGTCTTCAAAATAAATTTCAACTCCACCGCTACCTGTATAGCCTGTAGCACTTACTATCACATTATCAACACCGGCAAATTTCCCTCTTACGAACGTGTAGTACTTCAGATTCATAATGTCTGTCTCGGTAAGTGCCTGGAGTATTTTCGTTGCATGAGGCCCCTGTATTGCAAGCAAACATGTTTTCTCGCTTACATTATGCATCTCAACATTCTTAGAATTAAACTTATTTATCCAGTTCCAATCCTTTTCTATGTTCGATGCATTTACCACAATCATGTATACGTTGTTTTCCTCGATGCAGTAAACAATCAGGTCATCTACTATTCCACCGTTTTCATTGGTAAAGCAACTGTACTGGGCTTTGCCCGGCGTTAGTTTCGATGCATCGTTTGTGGTTACCCGTTGTATAAGATCAAGTGCATTTTCCCCCTTTAAAATAAACTCACCCATATGGCTTACGTCAAATACTCCTGCGTTGTTTCTAACAGTAGCGTGCTCATCATTGATACCTGAATAACTGATAGGCATATTATAGCCGGCAAACTCTGCCATCTTAGCTCCCATCGCCTTATGCTTTTCTGTAAAAGGAGTATTCTTCATACATATAATTTAGGTAGCAAAAATAGGGAAAGAAGCGATGGTATAGGGTGCAAGGTTTAGGGCTGCTGAGACCGCTACCAGGGTAGAATCAATGACAGAGAATTAAACACGTAGGGTTATGCAAAGCACCTATAATTGTACTTTCATCAATATTTAAAATGGCTATAACTAACAGTCAGACTTTTATCCACGGATGTTTCATAAGCATTAAAAAATCTTCATCCTTTTCATTGGGGTAATGTTTGTCAATTCCATACCGGATGTCTTTTGGATTTAAAGTTTTGAAAGTACCCAATGCACGATCCCAGATGGAAAAAATTGCCCCGTAGTTGCTATCGGTATAAGGCAACTGGTAATGGTGATGAACTTTGTGCATATTTGGTGAAACAAGTATCCAACTAAGACATTCATCAAACCATGCCGGCAGACTAATGTTAGCATGTGTAAACTGCACAAAAACGACTAGCAACGTTTGGAAAATCATAACTGCATACATTGGTGCACCTGCAACAATTACCGCCACCAGAAAAAATATTCCTCTCAACACGCTTTCAACCGGATGATGCCGAAGACCTGTTGTAACATCTACATGATTATCGGCATGATGAATAATATGAAAGTTCCAAAGCCATCCTAGCTTGTGCTCGGTAAAATGAACGAGCCAGCCACCAAAAAAATCGAGGACTAAAATAGTTATAAGAATGCCTGCAACTACTGATGCATGAAACCAATGAATGATGCCAACTCCCACTGCCTTTGTCCAGTCAGATAATAAAACGATAATAACAGCAAAACCCGTATGAACAATAAGATGGATAGCGGTAAAGGATAAATTAACCGTGGCATGTCTCAACTTATTTTTCCGATACTGTAAACCAAGCAGTGGAATTGCTCCTTCGATGAACCACAACAAAAGCATTCCGGCAACTAAAAACACCAATCTTTCTATAGGACGATGCTCGAGGGTCTGAAAATATTTTATAAAATTCTGAAACATGGAAGCAGAAGTTAGTGTAGTTGTAAGATAAAAAAATAAGTTGGAAAACAGGAGCAGCATGAATTGGCGGTTGAAGAAGTAAACTCTTGTTGCCATGGAGACACAAAGGCGGGAAGTTGCGCAAAGGAGTATGTCAAATCCTTCATCCCACAATTACCCGGATTCCCTGATCGGCAATAAAAAACCCCTTCAAACAAGAAGAGGTTCTTAGGATAATTTATTTCGTTAAAGCCAAAAAAGATCTGGAGAAAATCTCAGTTCTAATTATTCAACATCAGGGGCATTACAAGCATGAGCAAATCTTCATTCTCCTCGCTTTCTGTTGGTTTTAAAATGCCCGCTTTAGTAGAAGTGGCTAACTCGACTTTGACGTCACTGGTTTCTGCTGCATTAAGCATCTCAATTAAGAAACGCGCATTAAACGCAATTTGCAAATCTTCTCCATCGTAAGTGCAATCCATTCTTTCGTTGCCTTCAAAGCTAAAATCAACGTCCTGCGCTGCCATTTGCAATTCGCTTCCACTAATGCTAAGGGCCACTTGGTTGGTGCTTTTGTTACTAAACACACTTACCCTGCGTAGTGCACCTTGAAAATCTCCTTTGTTTACAACCAACTTGTATGGATTGTCAGTAGGTATCACCACCTTATAGTCGGGAAAACGGGCATCGATCAGCCTACAAATCAATTGGGTAGTACCGTGTGTTACGAACAAATGATTGCTGTTATAACTAATAGTTAGCAGGTCTTCGTTATCGGGTAAGGCATTCTTTAAAAGATTCAGCGGCTTCTTAGGAACAATGAAACTTTCATTCTTAGGGCACAATACATCTGTTCTCTTATAACGCACCAACCGGTGGGCATCGGTAGCAACAAACTGAATATAATCTTTACTCAACTCAAAAAACACCCCTGTCATTGCAGGCCGAAGGTCGTCGTTGCTAACGGCAAACAAAGTTTTGTTGATTGCGGTAACCAAGGCACTGCTTGGCATGGTAAAAGCGGTGGTATCGTCAGAACCAGGTTCTTTTGGAAAATTATCGGGGTTTTCACCCATTACCTTATATTTTCCGTTGTCGCTGGTAATCTCAACAGCGTAGTTGGTATCAATATTAAAGGTAAGAGGCTGGTCGGCAATATTCTTAAGTGAGTCAATCAGGATCTTTGAAGGAATACACACTCGTCCGTTCACTTTGCTTTCAACCTCCATTTGCACACGCATCACCGTTTCAAGGTCGGTGGCTACAATAGATAGTTTTCTGTCTTCTATTTCAAAAAGGAAATCTTCCAATATCGGTAAAACTGTATTGGAATTAATAACACCGCTGATCTGTTGCAAATGTTTTAGCAGCGATAGTGACGAAACAATAAACTTCATGCTATGGTCGGTTTAAAAAATCTAAGGAAGACAAACGTACAGTAATTTAAGCAATTGCCAAAAGTGAGCTTAGGCTATATGCCGCAATGTGAATAAGATTGTGAAAGTAGCGGACGATACTTTGTAGAGCGGTAAGGCAGTTTTGAAAAGGACACTTTTTGTGTGCAGAGACGGCAAAAAACAACAGCAGTTGCTTACCTCTATAATCGTTAATCTATCTTTGCCAAACACTTACATTGTTATGGGAGAGGTAGAAATAGATCCATCAGATCGCAGGGTTACTATTAGGTCGCACATTGTCACTTATGGTGGCGCTGCCGGCACAGAGGTAACCGATCTTATAAGAGCCGAAATTGAAACGATGTGGAACGAACCAAAAGGAGTGATTTTTATTAAGGGAGTACCCTACCTGGTCGCTTTTGAAATAAGCGCAGAGTGGAAGCCGGGTGTTGGTGAAGAAGAAGTACTATTGAATACTAACCCAAGCAATAATTATTTCAGGATTGAGGAATATGCTTTTGGAAATATATCTTTTGTAGATGGACTTGGCTGCAACACCGGTTACTTTAAACTTGAAAATCTTTATGCCGGATCTACCACGGCCGCACACGAATACGGACATACTCTGGGGTTAGAACACCCTGAAGATTGTGATTATCGCGGCAAAGGAGTACCGGGTATTATGTATCCCAGAGGAACTTTGGTAGATCCGCCCTATCAATATGATCCTACTAAACCTGCCGGTGAAACAGGGGGTACTATGCACCCAAAGTTTCGCAGGGTTTTTGCCCGGGACATCGCATCGTTACAACTTGAAAGGTTGAGATTTAAAAACGAAAAAGCAATTGTGGGTGAGTTTACCAACGTGTTTCACGAGCCGCACAACCAGGCTTAAGACTAGCACACTTTGGTTGTTAAAAGAACAAGCTGCAACCGTTTATTGCATGGCGCTTAGTAAAGTTGTAAAAGCACAAGGGAGTGACACAACCACAGCCGTTAAAAGTGCTGCTGCCTGCCACAAAAAGCTATGCCAGCGCTCGCGGCGACTGCAGTATCTCTACCATCATTTCTTTATCGATCGGCTTTTCAATAAAGTCTTTTACGTCAAAGCTTTTGCTGCGTATTTTATCCTTTTCATCTACCGAAGAACTGACCATGTAGATACTAATCTTTTTTTCAAGATCTGTCTTTAGCAGGTTGTAGGCTTCTAAAAACTCCCATCCATTCATCACTGGCATATTAATGTCAAGAAAGATAACATCAGGCAACTGTTCGTTAGGCAAGGCTTGCTGAGTAAAAAAATCGATTGCCTCTTTTCCATTTGAAAAAACCAGTACTTTTTGCATTGGGTCTACGAGTTCTATTATTCGTTTTGCAGTAAACTGGTAAATGCGATCATCGTCTATTAAGCAAATTGTGAGAGGGGTAGAATTTTTCTTCATATTAGTTTTGGTTGGATTAATGCGCTCTGTTGCAATTTGCCCGACGAAAGACAACTTCACAACAGGAAATAAATTTACAGCAATTTTGATCCTTAATTTTGTAAAATGTTTTCAGTAAAAAGGCTGCAAAAAGAAGATGCGCTGAAAAAGATAAAAAATTATTGTTCGTACCAGGAGCGCAGCCACAAAGAGGTGAAGGAAAAGTTGTACTCGTTTGGTTTGTTTAAGTCTGAAACAGAAGAAATCGTCGCTAATTTAATAGAAGAGAATTACCTGAATGAAGAACGTTTTTCAAAGCAATTCGCAGGAGGAAAGTTTAGAATGAAGCAGTGGGGGCGAAAAAAAATAGAGTATGAATTGCAGCAAAAAGGAGTAAATAAAGTGAATATAAAATTGGGGCTAAAAGAAATAAATGACAACGACTACCGTGAGGTTTTGCAGAAGCTGGCGTCAAAAAAATGGAGAGAGCTAAAGGGCCAGCAACACCTGGTGAGGCAGGCAAAAACAAATGCTTATTTATTGCAAAAAGGTTACGAGCAAACATTAATTGGCCAGGTTATCATAGCGCTTCGGGCACAATAAACTAATCATTCTATCATCATTTTACAACAATAGATTTTAAAGCAATACAACACCAGCATGTCATCTTTAACCTTTACTATTATACAAACTGATTTGCATTGGGAGGATAAGGCGGCTAACTTAAAAATGCTGGAAGAAAAAATCAATAACATTGATCAGAAGACAGAAATAGTTATTCTTCCGGAAATGTTTAGTACCGGCTTTAGCATGAAGCCCGAACAACTAGCCGAAGGAATGGATGGAGAAGCTGTAGCCTGGATGAAGAGGATCTCTGCAGAAAAAAAGTTCATCATCACAGGTAGTCTCATGACCAGGGAGAACAATACCTATGTAAAC
>JALYZZ010000534.1 GCA_030948675.1 Bacteroidota bacterium
ACAGACTCGTGTATGGTTAAAAACAGGTTGGTAGGGTCGAGAACAAGATCGTATTTGCCTGGTTCAACGGGTTTTGCTTTTAGCTTTTGACTTGCCTGTAACGTTGCTGCTTTCACATCTTCCAGCATATCGTACCTTCTGTTATACACAGTAATCAGGCCTTTTATTTTGTCTTCTTCGCGAGGAATAAGGTATTCATAACCCATGCCCATCGGGGAACTAAGTGAGTTGCGGGTTTCGAATTTTCCCGTTTTTGTATCGGTTTTTGTAACTGTAAAAGTGGGCCATATGCGATGAATATCCTGGTCTATATACGACCCTTCAGTGGAAGCAAAATACTTTTGCTCATTGATTAAGTAAAGCGCGTTACTTATAAAGTTTGCGCCATTATCAAGCGCAATAGCATTGGCTTGTAACAGCAATTGAACCTTGTCTTTTACCGGAATTTCAAAAGCGTTTTTTTCGATCGGTGTTTTCCAGTTTACTTCGCCATACCCTTTTTGCGGAGCCAGCTTTACAGGCTCTGAAAGCAGCTTAGCATTTACTTTTGCCATATTAACCGCAATCGTTGTTGCTTTTAAGATACTGCCATTATCCATTTTGTCCGTTGCTGCAAAACCCCAGCTTCCGTTGGCAAGTACTCTTATCCCAATACCGTACGATTCGCTGTTTGTGATGCTTTCTACACTCTTCTCCCGGGTAATGATGTATTGCCGCATGTATCTGCCAATTCTTACATCAGCGTACATTGCCCCTTTCGATTTTGCTGATGTAAGTACCATGTCAGCTATTTGTTTATGAAGCTGTGTATCTGCAGGCTTTAAAAATTGTTCTGTTGAAACGATGTTTCCAAAAACGGGGATGTTAGAGGCAAAGGCCGCACCTAAACTTAAGCCGGAATAATGAAGGAAATCTCTTCTTTTCATTTTAAAAAATTGAGGCATTTTTGGAAGAACTAATTCAAATCACAGCCAATAGGGGAACCTGGAGGCATTTTTTCAGAAACGAAAGGTTTTACATCGTATCGTTTGTTTATTCTTTCTAAGGTCAGCAACCAATATCCTTTATCGGATGCCGTTGCTATTTTTACTTCTTTCGTAGCCTGATCTTTAATACTTTCAATTCCATCCATAACCGCCGCTTTTGTTGCAAAAGATGATTCTTCACTTACGGCTACGGAGAGCAAGTAAGTAAGCAGCAATTGTTCGTTTTGATGTAAGATCAATCTCTGCAATCCTTGCTGCCGTGGCGCTTTCCATGTTTTCGCCATGAGTACTTTCAACATTTCATCTATACCCAATCCATTATTTTCGGCCTGGTATTGTACCATCCTGTTTAAACGTGCAGGGTTGAATAAAAACGACAAAGGAAAATCAGCAGCACTTTCTGCAGCGGCCAGCGGATCGAATGCAAGACCGGTGCGCCTGTTAAATAGTTCCCTGTTATAGTCGTACTCATTGGGTCGTGGCGGAATAAGTTTGGTGATATTTTCCGGCAGCGCCAACGTTGCAGGATCGATACAATCCACCACTGCATTTAGTGCAGTTAATTGTTCCTGCTTTGTCATCGCTTTTGTAACCAATTGACCGTCTCCTCTCAAAGCGTACGAGTAATAGAGACCTCCTACCTGTTTGGTGACGGCCTCAAGCTGGTAACGATGAAAAAGATAAATCGGAACTAACACGTCTTCCAGCATTGCCATCGGTGTTCCTTTACGAATGTTATTCTCCCCAAATTTTGCCAGCGCTGCTTTGCGTACTTTCAGCACCCCTTTTAAACCTGCAACCGGATCTTTTCCAACGTCCCACAGGTGTGCAGTGGGATGCAAACCGGCAGGATCTCTTGCATCACGGTCAGCAATAAAAGTCAAACCATTATTGGCAGCATCGGTTAAAATCTTATTCAGGGATGACGCTTCATCAGTGCCGGATGGAAAGTCTCTATAGCCATAATTAATAGCAACCTTATCCCATGCTCCAATTTCGTTTGTATAAGCATCGCCTAAATCTATTTCTCCTTTGTTGTTGAGGGAGACAACGGGTGACGGATAATCCATCACGCTTGCCCTGTTTTGGGTGCTTGCTATGTAGTTGTGTAAAAGGCCAAGCGTATGTCCAATTTCGTGGGCGGCTAACTGTTTTAACCGTTGAAGCGACATTTGCAGCATCTTATTATCGGTTGGGACTCCGTTTTCAAATGGTGCTAATAAACCAGAGGCGATCAGATAGTCCTGCCTTACTCTCAACGATCCCAGCGTTACGTTTCCTTTTATAATTTCACCGGTTCTTGGGTCAACCACTGAGTAGCCGTACGACCAACCTCGTGTAGATCGGTGCACCCAGTTAATCATGTTGTACCGGAGATCCATTGGGTCTGCGTCTTCAGGTAAGATTTTTACCTGGAATGCATCTTTATATCCTGCTGCAGTAAATGCCTGGTTCCACCATTTTGCGCCTTCCATTAGCGCACTTCTTATAGGTTCTGGTGTTCCGTTGTCAAGGTAATAAACAATTGGCTGGACAGCTTCGCTGATTGCGGCTGTTGGATCTTTTTTAGCCAGCCGGTGACGATTGATAAAAAATTTCTCAATAGGTTCGGTAACAGGAGTGCTGTAGTCAAAGTATGATTTACTGAAATAGCCGGACCTTGCATCAAAAGCGCGTAGTTTATAATTATTATCTGGTAGCTGAACGAATGAGTGATGCATACGCAGTGTAATTGCATCTGGTGACGGGGTGACGGATGACACAAAATTACCAGGGCGGACGTCTTTAGTGACAAAAGTAACGGTGGTTTCAAATTCAGTGTTGAGTGGAAAATTTTTAGTTCGGGGTAAATAGATAGCCGAGCGTGTAAGATCAATACTGTATGAACCTTGTTTACCCGACTGCAGCCTATTGGCTACCTGCATAGCATCTCTTAATAAAAATGCAGTTGCATCTACCAGTACACTTCCCTTACTTTCTGCCTCTACCACAAACCCCCAAAGTGTTGATTGGGCAAAAGATTGCTCCACTGCCCTTTTTTCGGCCATATCGGTTGTTATAGCGCGAAAAGAATAGTTGGGCTGAATCATCAACACCTTGTTTCCAACCCTTGTAAATTTTACAACGGCACCTGCACCCAATAATCCACGATCCAATCCAACATCGTTTGATCCTAATCCTGCCGGTAGAGAGGGTTGATATAGTATTTCGCTGTCCAGTTTATTTATCTGCAACCAGATCTTGCCTGCATGCTCATCCCAAAAAAAATTGAGGAAACCATTAAAGGCTACCAGGTTTTTAGTTTTGTCTTCAATCGTCGGTAAAGTTTGGGCTTTTATAAACAGAGGAAATATTAATATTAATAAAAGGCATTTTCTCATGTTGATTGTTTTGGATAGTGAAACTTGATGGCAGGCAAAGAAACTGAAAAAGAATATTGTTGCTGCGTCAATAAAATTAATTGTAAGAAGTGATTTTAAAGCGCTACCGGGAAGCTTTCTTTAAACCATTTTAAATGATCAATCTCTCGTAATGACACTTGTTGCACGACTAAGTATTTGGAGTAATTTATAGAATTAGCGTTTGGCAACTGAAATTGCGCTCACTACTCTAAAACAGGTGCAAGTTTTATCAATATTCTTTATTTTGCTTTTGTGTTATTTTTTAGCCAGACAACAATTTCTTCAAATGAAAATAGAGCCTGTGGAGATGTTTATGACGAAGTTGTAAAGAAGTTCATCAGAAGCAGCGATCTTAAACCCTTCATGCCTCAATAAAGCCTCCATTAACAAATAGCCTGTCCTCTTATTTCCATCAATAAAAGGATGATTCATGATAAGACTTTGCCCTATCCCAGCAGCTTTCTCAAAGATTGTAGGATAGAGATCTTCGCCACTAAAAGTTTGAAAGGGCCGTGCTAACGCAGATTCTAAACCACCAGAATCACGAACACCATTAGCACCTCCAAATTTTTCTATTGCAATGGTGTGAATTTTAAGAGCTTCTTCAATAGAGATCATTGAGCAAGTTTTTTTAATAGCTCTTCTCTTTCGGAAACTATATCTGCGACATCTTGCAACAAATCATACTCTTTTACCTTAGTATTATTTATTGAATCTATAAATTGAAGTAACTCATATAACTGTTCTTCCGACAGTGTTTCAACGTTACTGATAATTGATTTTTTCATTTCAGCTGCACTCATATCAAATAGATTTACTTCTTCAAATTTACTTTATTATCGAGAAAATAAGCTTTGATGAAAGTGAAAAGATCATTCCGGCAACCCAACCTGTTTAGTCTACTGCCTGTATCAATTCTTTACTTTCTAAAAAAAGACGGTCAGGATCAAAATCAATTTCCTCGCCCCAAACAACTGTTCCATACTTTACTTTAGCCTTGCTACAAAAACTTTCATCTTTAAGAATGTTATACACAGGATATTCTAAGTAAGGTTGTAAATCGAACAATCGTCCATTTCCATTTGAAAAAGTTATAAGGAGCTTATAGGGACTCTTATATTCAACATTTACTGGTCTTGGATTCATCTCTGCTACTTTAATGGATCAATATTAAAAACTTTATTCCCTGTTACAGCAAGTTGCCAATCTGCCATTAAATCTTCTTTATGAATTTCAATCCATGCCTGTATTAGCTTTTCCTTGTTTGGAGGCATAGAACCTTGCAGTAAATTTCCATCAGGTATTCGATATATTGCTTCCAATTCACCATACCTGACGTGAATATGAGGGCTATGATGTTGTTTCGTATCAAGATAATACATGCTTACAATCAAGCCATAAAACATTGAAATAACAGGCATGAATTATAGTTTATACAAATCTAAATCCTTCTACTCAAGCTGTTCTTAAATTCGGCGTTATTCCAATTTATAAACGTCGAATCTAAAAAAAATAGATATTTTGAACGTAAAGCAACGTTTCTAAGAATAAAAGAAAAGTAAAAATAAGAAGCAGGCATATCTGATGAATTTCCACAGCTGAGAGCAAAAAAATTCCTAATGAAAGCCAGGGCGGAGCTTTCGTTAGTAATTTGATCGAACCAATTTTACACAGCATCAGAAAGTGATGTAAAAGTAAAGTCTCTTATTTTCATCGGAGGTACTAAATAACTGCGATATGACTCTACGCTAATGCTTCGTTCTGGCTTGCCTAATGCTTCTACGTTGTTCAGCATTATGACCGGGCTCTCATTGAAGCGAAAGTTTTTTACCGGATACTTAATCTGTCCATTTTCGATATAAAAAGTTCCGTCCCTGGTTAATCCGGTCAACAGCAGAGTTTGCGGATCGACCATGCGGATGTACCAAAGGCGAGACACAAGAATACCTCTCTCAGTGCTTTTAATTAAATCTTCGGTGGTGGCGGTACCGCCTTCCATAATAATGTTTGCGGGAAAAGGAACGGGCTGTACTCCCTTCTGTTTAGCCCAATATTGAGAATAGGCGAGATTTTTAATTACACCTTTATCTATCCAGGTCATTTTTTCTAAAGGAAAGCCTTCGCCATTCCAGGTGTTTGCAGGCAACTCAGGATTGAAGGGATCAGAGTAAATAGTCACTTTATCGTCCATCAACTTTTCACCCTTTCGATTGCCTCCGCCTGGTTTACTCATAAAGCTTCTACCCTCGTCTGCACTACGCGCATCGAGACCACGGAACATATTTTCAAGCATATACACCGCAGCAACAGGCTCCAGAATTACTGTGTATTTACCTGGCTCTATAGCCTTTGCACCCAATGAACCATTAGCTTTCTGCGTAGCAGTTTTGGTTGCCGCAAACGTGTCGAGTTTACTTACATCGTTAAAACCTTTTGCCGCATAGCCAGAGGCTGTTCCCGCTTCATTACGTGTAGTAATGGTGAAAATAACGTCGGTATCAGTATTGTAGGCAAAGAGGCCTTTTGAATTTGCCACAGCTCTGAAACCGGTTGTGTTTTCAAGATATCCGGCTGCCTCCAATTTTGCTTCTTTGGCAACATTTATACTTTTAGCAACTGCGTCTGCTCTTGTTTCGGGCGTCATTGCTGCAGTGGCAGGAACATAGGTAATTGAGTCTTTAAAATCCGAAGGACCTAACAAAGGCATGTATTCGGGGTTATCGGGCGCAAGCTGGGCAAGCTCTTCTGCCCTTCGAACAACTTTTTCGAGAGATTTATCATCAAACTCGTTAATGGTTGCAGTACCTGATTTTTTTCCAAATGTGGAAGTAACTGCAAGGCTTAAGGTACTGACGTCACCTGAAGTTGATATGGCATTGCGTGCATAACGTATGTTTCCACCTTCAGAGCCGTTAAGGCCAACTTCACACTCATCAGCTTTCGAAAAAGCAAGTACTTTATTGAGCATTGATTGTGCATCTGCTTTATTTAAAATAGCCATAAATTATTTACTAGATTTTTCTTGCTGTATTAATAACATTTACTCCATTGAAACGGCTGGTTGAGCTTCCGTGAGAAACTGCATTAGACTGAGCAGGCTGACCTTTTCCATCGTTAAAAGCACCGCCCAGCCTGTAATCGCTTTCGTCCGCGATAGCCACGCAACTATTCCAGAACTCCCGGGTGTTAGCCTGGTACGCGACATCTTTTAGCATACCTGCGATTTTACCATTTTTTATTTCATAAAATGTTTGTCCCCCAAACTGGAAGTTGTATCGCTGCTGATCAATGGAGAACGATCCGTCTCCGATGATATAAATTCCCTTCTCAACGTTCTTTATCATATCATCGACAGCGAGTTTATTCTTACCTGGCAACAACGAAACATTCGGCATTCTTTGAAACTGTACATCAGCCCAAGTCTGAGCATAGCAGCAGCCCTGTGATTCCTTCAATCCAATAATATGAGCCTGATCACGAATGGCCTGGTAGTTTACTAAAACGCCTTCTTTGATCAATTCCCATTCTTTCGTTTTCACACCTTCATCATCATACCCGACTGCACCAAGCGAGCCTTTCTGCAATTTATCTGCGTGAATATTCACGATGTCGCTTCCAAACTTAAAATTCTTCGACTTCCATTTATCCAGCGTTAGGAAACTAGTTCCGGCATAATTTGCTTCGTAACCCAGCACACGGTCTAGTTCTGTAGGGTGCGCAACAGATTCGTGTATAGTTAGCCAAAGATGCGACGGATCGAGTACAAGGTCATATTTGCCTGGCTCTACTGATTTTGCTTTTAGCTTTTGTTCAACATCGTTGGTTGCATTTTTTACATCTTCCAAAATATCGTAACGGTCCTTATACCTTGTAACAATGCCCGTTACTTTACTATCTGGCAGAGGGGTCAAATATTCGTAACCCATCCCTACAGGAGAACTTAACGACTTACGTGTTTCAAACTTTCCTGAAGCTTTGTCTATTTTAGTCACAGTGAAAGTCGGGAACAATCTGTGAACATCCTGGTCTATATAAGAACCGTCAGTTGAGGCAAAATATTTTTGCTCATTTACAGCCAAAATAGCTGAGTTTACAAAGTTGGCTCCCCCTGCCAATGCAGCGCCATTTACAGACATCAAAAGATCTACTTTATCTTTCACCGGCACTTCAAAAGCATTTTTTTCAATTGGCGTTTTCCAGCTTACTTCTCCATACCCCTGTTGTGGCGCAAGCTGAACAGTGTTGGCCTGTATTTTTGAATTTGCCTTCGCCACGGCGACGGCTCGTTCAGCCGTTTTTGCAATGTTTTCTTTTGTCACACTATCTGACGCTGCAAAGCCCCAGCAACCATTAGCAATCACACGAATACCAACGCCAAAAGATTCGGTATTGGCGATGCCCTGCACTTTCTTTTCCCTTGCTGCTATAAACTGATTGAGATACCGGCCTATACGAACGTCTGCATAAGTAGCCCCCTTAGCAAGTGCAGCAGTAAGTGCCACATCTGAAAGTTGCTTTTTCATGCTCACATCCATCCCATCGTTTAGGGCCGCTAACGGATCAATAGGGTTACCAAGGAGAAAAGATTTTGGAAGCACAAATCCGCCTGCGGTTAACGCAGACATTTTTAAAAAGTCTTTTCTGTTCAAAATAGTATTCTTTTAATCTTTAACTAAATACAAAAGTCTCATCGTTGGCGGTCGGGAGTACGCTTAGTTACCTGCAATCAGAGCATCGTTTTTAACAGACATGCTGTGCGTACTATTTCAAACTTTTTATACCAACTTTAGCAAGGGCAGCATCATCGTTGCGTCGCAAGCACTTTATCGGCAATGCAAAAAGCAGCATCGGCAACTATGGCGAAGCTAATTTAAATTCTTAAAGAGTTTCAATTAACACTACATTTTATTCTCCAACCACAAGTAGCCGGCAAAAAGAAGAAAAGTGGCTAAAAAAATTGCTTTTGGAATTTCGCTTTCTAACGTTTTTACCTTGTTTTCTACTTTTGCCAGTGCATGTGTATTATCCTGTATATGCTTCCGCATGTCAGCGATTTTTTCAGCCGCTCTTATATTTTTCCAATCGTTTTTATCGTATGCAAACCAAAAAAAAGGATCTCCATTTAGTTCGATTCCTGTCTGCCACCCTGCTTTTACCGGGTAATAGGTTCCTGACCATTGATAAGGTAGGTATTCATCTTGCGCCATGTAAACAGAAGTCACCCCAACTTGTGCCTTCGGATTGTCAGCACTATTTGTTTGAACCTGCAGTTGAACAGGTTGATTAATTTGCGGCAGCGCTGGTAAAAGTGACCATGCTTCACTGGCTGCAGATTTTACGGTCGCCTTATTTAATAGTCGCGACCAAAACGAATAGTAATCGCTTTGAAAGCCGGAAAGTGCCCAGCTATAAGTATTCGTAAGTGTGGTTACAATAATTTTACCGGAACCATATAAAGACATACTTGCAACGGATCGGCTTTTTGCATCAGTAACCAAAGTCAGGGTACCTGGATGATCACGAATAAACAGCAAATTCCCGGTAGTAATTAATGGCATATTACCGGTAGAATCAGAAAAAGACAAATGCAGCGGCACTGGATTGTTTTCCCCCGCAATTAAAGGAAACATACTTGCATAAAAAGAACCTGCCGCACTACTATCCGCTCTTACAATCAAACCCATACTTTTCCTGGCTACCTGCGTTTGTAGGGCAACTAACTCTGAACGCTGCATCGACTTTAATTCCCCCGCATCGACAATGGCAACGTCAAACTTATCAAGTACTGCAGCGGTAATGTGCTCAACCGGAAAAGCTGTAGTATTGAGAAAGTCTTTAACAAATTTGTTTTTACTAATAGTAGTTCTGGAAACCACTTTAAAACCCTGCTGCGAAAGAAGGTCTTTTAAAAATCTGGTTTCAAAATCAGGAGATGACGAAAGCAACAGCACTTTTAATGGTTCGCCCTGCTCTACCTGTACAGGCACTACCTCTTTTTCCAGGGTGTCCTTTGCCGCCATAGCAGTAATAGCATACACGGCACGACCGCGACTTATGGGAATGGCAGTAAGCTCAAATTTTTGATGTATTCCAACAGGCACAAACAGAGAATCTATCGTAGCATCAAAACTGCTTAATACAAGCTTTGCTTTTACAGACGTTGCATTACTGAAAGAACCTTGAATAAAAAGCTTTTGACCAGAAAGGATTTTATGGTTCCAATTAATGGATGTTATCCCGCTAAGAGGCGCTGCGGGGTGAAAAACAACAGATACGTTTTTTAAAAAATCCAATTCATTCTTTTCCAATCCAAATCCAAACACATGAAAGGTGTTGATATCAGGGTATCGTTGTGTTAGAAACCTTGCATGAGGAACGTATAGCGCGTTGAGGGCGGCTGCATCCTTTAGATCCTTCTCCATCTTAACGACTGGTATATCGTTGCTCCTGGAACTAAGAAACCTTTTTACACTATCCCTGTTGAAACCATCGGTCAAAAGGACGGCTTCATGATTGATCGCAATGCTTTGCGTGCTATGATAAGTAATGGGCAAGGCAATACAGGCAAGGCTAAGCACTGCAAATATTGTGGACAATACACGCCCTGTTAGTCTTGCTTTGTTTGGCCGTTTTACCTCCTTGAAAAGTAAAAACAAAAGCAGCAGCAAGCTTAGCCCAATCACCAGATAATTCCACTCAATCATTGTTTCGGTTTAAGTGCTGGAAATAATGTTGAGACAAAGCATCAGGAGCAGACTTCGATTGCTGTGGAATATCAGAAACAGACCGGATGATTTTTTGAAGTGCGGTTCCCGCAATATTTACGTCTTTTATTTTGTAGTCTTTTTTCAAAATTCTTCTCATTGCCTGCAAAGAAGCGAGGTAGGCAGAAGGGTCAGATGCAGCCATGGCGCTTAGCTGCATGCTGGCTTGTTCTAAGATTTCGACGGATGTTTTCTGCAAGTCCTCTTTATTTCTAACCTGCTCCAAAACACCCAATGCCTTTCGTAAAGTGCTTACTACATCGGGCTTTTGTGGGTAGTCATGAACTACGACAGGCTCGGTTACTTTCGTCAGGTCGCCTGTTAAACGAATTTCTGGTTTTAGAGGAGTGGTTTTGGTACTTGTTTTTCCGACATAAGCCCTTGTAGATTGCTGCAGGTCTTTCAATAACCGCAGCGCTTTGTATTCAAAAGGCAACGCTTCCCGAGGCTTCAATGTTCGCAATTGCAGCTCGGCTTTCCACATCTCCGACAGGGTTGCCAATAACTGCTTTTTTGTTTGTGCATCAAAAAAAGTAGCGTCCTCTGCGATATCGTGTTTGTGAGAGTATTGGTCTAATATTTTGCCGGCATTATTAAAATCTGCAGTGCTATTGTTTGCCGACGTGTTATGATCGTCATCGCCTCCTATTTCCGTTTCTGATTCTTCGCCTAAAAATTTTCCATAACGCAGACGTAATAGCTTTTGATCTACTCCTAAATCAGTGCTTTTTTTATTAAAACCCTCTGCGGTGATGGTGTCTCTGTCTTTTAATAATTGTTCGGTTTCAATAATAATTTGCCTTTCACTTCTAAAAAATTCCGGTTTCTGATCAACCCCACTTACCAGGCCACTTATACTCATCAACTGTGCAGTGTCTTCCATTTTTACGATATATACATCCGACCTTTTTTCCTGCTGATAGCTATCTTTTGCGTTTATATAGAAATACAATTCATCACCGGGCTGCATTCCGAGAGAAGGCAGGTCGAGCTGTTTTTGTAACTGGTATTGTTTGTTGCCCGGACTGAAGTTTGAAAATGAAATTTGTCGTTCCTTAAATTTCACTGCCTCGCCACTACCACTGGCAGTTGTTGCATGTATAAAAGCGCTTTCAACACCATAATCGTCAGACAGTGCTACGTCTATTGTTACTTGTTGAGGTTGACCATATTCAATAACCGTATTTGGTTTAGGCGATTTTAGCACCACAACCGGAGGTTGATCTTTTATCATTTCAAGCTGATATAATTCAGAAAGACTGTTGTCTATTTTAAGTTGATAAAAACCAGTTTTTTTAATCTCCCTCTGAGCAACCCATTTGGTACCAATATTATCAGGCTGAAGCCGGAGTATCGATTTATCGTTGAACAGTAGTTGTACTTCTCTTGCCCGCCTGTTGGTCTCAATGCTCCAAAGTACAAAGGCACCTTGTTCTGCTACGATATTAAACTTGTCTTGCTCTCTTGGGCCTTTGCTGGTATAGGGTGGAGGCGAAATTTTAACTACCGCTTCTTCAACCTGTGCAAGTTTTGTTTCAGGTTTAGCCAAAGCGGCTAACCTGGTAAAAGCGCTTTCGTGCGAGAAGGTTCGAATGGATGTTTTAGGAATAAAAAAAAGAGCTGTGTCTAACAACATTGAAACCACAAGCATCGCACAAGCTACTTTGATCTTACGTTTGATAGCTGCTGGTGATGGTACATCCTCTTTTAGCTCGTTCTGAATTTTTTTTACCTGAAGCTGCTCCAGCATGTTTAGACTGGCATATGGCTTTAGCAAAAGATTTGAACTCTCCTCTACACTGGGGTTCACTTTATTTAAAAATCGAACGACATCTTGCTGGGTCAAATTTTTAACAAAGACTAGCACCAAAACAAAAGACACTACTATTAAAACAGCCAATATTGGCAACGTATTTTCATGAACAAATTTTGCTATCACTGCTAATACAAAAATGATGGCAGCTACCGCAATTATACAATTAGCAACGAGTGTTTGCCTGTTCCATCTTCTTCGAAGAGAATTAATAAAATGCTGCCCTTTCAGCTCATTCATACACCTCCTCCTTTTTTGTATTGGATGAAACAACTCTTTCAAGCAAAAACAGGGCAAAGGCAACGATCCAGAAGATCTTTGATAGCTCTTCTCTATTTAAAAGATCTTGTTTTGCACGTATACCGTCGTCACGTGTTATTACAGGTTGAATTTGAGTTACATCTATTATTCTTTTATCTAAACCATTCGTCTCTTTTGATTGCGCCGCTATAGGTAAGATCAAATCAAGAATAATCTGAGGAAATTGCGGACTCCACGGCAAATCGCTCCATTGAGGGTTGAAACGGCTGTAAAAATGATAGACAGTAGCTTTCTCTTTTTGAACGCTTAACACAGCTTCACCAAAGCCATTTTTCCAAATAGGAAAAGTATTTGCTTCAAGGGTGTTAGCTAAAACAGATTTGTAAAGTGTAATATCTGCAGTGACAGTCTCATCTGCTTTGTCTTTTGTTATTAGTGTAGAATGTATGTTTTCAACTTTTCCTTTTTCATATAAAAAGACATTGTTTTTAACGAGTGATGCAGGTATTGTTTCTTCTGAAAGCCAAAATAGCCAGCCACGATCAGCAGCAATATGTTGCACATCCGTTATTACAGAAACGCGAAATTTTCGCCGTAAGAAATCTTTGATTGCATTAATTGCAGCCTGTAGATATTTAGCATCTAAAGCATAACCGTTTTGATAAATTGAAATAACCATAGTGGAAGTATCAAGCGGCACAGGCTTATTGTACAAAGTTTTTGAAGTATCAATATAACTTACAAAGGTGTTTCCATCAGTTTTTTTAAAACTAAGTTTACTATTTGCAGCCTTTAATGAAAAGTTTTGATGCAAGTAGCTGGTACCTTGCGGTACACTGAAACCCAATGCCACCCGTATGCTATCGG
>JALYZZ010000526.1 GCA_030948675.1 Bacteroidota bacterium
GATGCAAAAGCAGCCGGACATGCTATAAAAAAAGGCGTAGTGGCAACGGGGCGAGCAGTTAAAAACGGGGCTAGTGCTGCCGGCAAAAAAACTGCTGAATTAGCTTCAAAAGGTCAATCTAAAATTGTGGATAAAACTTACGAAGGAAAAGCTGGTCCTAATGGTGAAACTGTTTATATAAATGACGAATCAAAATATTACTGGGTAGATAAAAAGGGCCGCAGACATTATGTAGAAGAGAGTGAGCTAAAGGACAAGCAACGTTAACATTAACAGTTAACGTTACTAAAACCTGCAGCCGTTTATAATACATGACCATATCATCTTCGGAAAACTTAACATTATGTGCGTACTACCTGAAATGGTTATTTTTACCGTACAAAACTTGATTTAAATAGCATTAGTAACGAAATAAAAGTTGTGTAAAAAAGAACGGATTAATTATCATTTAATAGGTGATTAATCCGCTCTATCACACAATCATCTGATTTATTAAATCCTGCTTTTTTGAATAATACCACCCGCAATAACATCTTCTCCTTCATAGAAAACTGCACTTTGGCCGGGAGCTATTCCTTTTACGTTTTCATAAAACTGCACCCTTAATCCGTTGTCTTCCAGGTACATGTTACAAAGGCTTCCGTTGTCTTTATACCTGATTTTTCCAATGGCCTCCATTCCCGCAGTAATTGCATCGTACTTAACCATATTTAATTTAGTAACCAGCATGGTGCTTTCATCAAGGTCTTCTGCATCGCCAAGTACAACGGTGTTGCTGTCAGGTAGTATTTGAGTTACAAAAACCGGTCTTCCCATCGCTATTTCAAGACCCTTTCTTTGACCGATGGTGTAGAATGGATAACCTTTGTGTTTGCCCAACACCTTGCCTTCTTTATCGACAAAATTTCCGCCTGCTACCTTTTCTTCAAGGCCTTCGACTTTCCTCTTAAGAAACCCGCGGTAGTCATTATCGGGCACAAAACAAATTTCATAACTCTCGCTTTTCTTGGCAAGTTCTGGGTAGCCCATGTCGTGCGCCATTTGCCTGATTTCCGTTTTGTGATATATCCCCAGCGGCATAATAGTTCTGCTTAAGAGTTCCTGGTCAAGTCCCCATAATACATAGCTCTGATCTTTGCTCGCATCTTTTCCTTTGCTGATTACATGCCTGCCATTATCGCCCAGTCTCACCTTCGCGTAATGGCCGGTAGCAATATAACCGCAATCGAGCGCATTTGCTCTTTTTAGCAAGGCACGCCATTTTATATGGGTATTGCACATGACGCATGGGTTAGGGGTACGGCCGGCAAGGTATTCGTCTACAAAATTCTCCACCACAAAATCACCAAATTCTTCACGAATATCTAATATAAAATGAGGAAAACCATGATGAACGGCAGCGGCGCGGGCATCGTTAAAACTGTCGAGGTTGCAACAACCTGTTTCTTTTTTACTGCTGCCGGCGCTTGCATAATCCCAGGTTTTCATTGTAATACCCACCACTTCATACCCTTCATGATGCAGCATGAGAGCCGTAACAGTACTATCGATACCGCCACTCATTGCTACCAAGACCTTTCCCTTACGGCTCATTTTGCAAAATAATTTAGCCGGTAAAATTACGCAACTAATCTACATCGTGCGATGGCTGATCGTCACAACATTGCAATAAACACTTGTTTTAAGGAATAATTTGAAAACAAGAATGGGCCATTTTCCGCTTTACATCATAAGTATTTGAAGACCGTTTGGCGATATTCTTCCAGGTCGGCTTCAGTTGATAACTCATCAAAATTTTCTAACCTTTCATTACCATATTTCCTGGTAAGTATCACCGTTCCGCCTTGTATTACAGTACTTTTTGCTCTTGCAAATAGTTGTTCTAGTTCAACCGTATTGCTTGTCATTTGAAGGTCTTCTACCTCATTTACATTAATGATAAATTCAGGCATGTTAGTATTGATTTGTTGGTATTGATCCTCTCAAATTTACCTGCCAGTGTATTTGAGCAATTTTACACACAAAGCAGAAGAGGCGCAGCCTATTTTAATTTATCTCTTCTTTCTTTCAACTCTCTCCAGGTAGTTAGTATAAT
Source organism: Bacteroidota bacterium (assembly GCA_030948675.1). Taxonomy (GTDB): domain Bacteria; phylum Bacteroidota; class Bacteroidia; order Chitinophagales; family Chitinophagaceae; genus Segetibacter. The sequence goes on from JALYZZ010000526.1 coordinate 2,096, forward strand.
GCCTTCTTTAGTCAAGGCTTCTTTAAATGCCGGGTCTGTCATTGCAAGCAAGTCGCCCTTGCGAACCGGTCCACTGTTACTAATAAAGGGAAACACCGAAGTGGGTGCTGTGCAATGCATGATCATCATAGTAACCCCTGGTTTTAGTGATCTGATAGCAGTTATATATTTTCCTGTTTTAAATGCCCTGATCTTTTTATCATCGTCGACAATGTTGTCCGGGATCTTCCAATCATAGCTTTCGTTGTGCAGGTCATCTAACACTGGCAGGCCTGCAGCCCAAAGCATTTTGCCGAGTTGCCTAAGCTGCTGCACCTGCGCATCGGGGGCGTTCATCTCAGTTTGTATTAAAGTATTATGGCCTCCGGGTAGCATAACAGGTATTTGCTTTTCAATGCCGACGCGCACATATCTTTCAGTAAACGCGGCAGCCGCAAACAAGGTGCCCATATGTGAGTCAAGGTGAGTTGGTGTAAAACCGATGGTTATCGCCCTATCCACCTGGGCCCTGATTTCTTTTTCAACTTCATCTGCTGATGCATGTTTTACCACATCAGCAACACTGCGCCACATACAGCCTTCACTATCTGTCAGGCCCGGCACCTGGTTCTTTCCTGCAAGCGGTACCCACCGGTAATCTTTCCATTCTGAAGTGAGCGTTAAGTGCAAACCAGCATCTATATTTTTATGCTCCTGCAAAAAATGCACAAATCCGGGTACCCATGCGCAAGGCATCATTACGCTGCAGGATGTGGCAACGCCCTTAGTCATTGCAGCAATGGCACCTTCGTTTGAATCGAAACTCATACCCGCATCGTCTACGTGCAATATTAAAACTCTGGCTCCTGCTGGGTAACCCAGTTTTACAGCATAGGTGCTATCGACTGGCTGTGCAGCGCAAAAGGTAATGGCAAAGAAGCCGATGAGAAAGAGAGATTTCATAAACAATCATTTATTTTTTTAAAAGATAAAGAAGGTTGTAAGCAAACCACATACAACTACCTTTCTTATTAAATAAAGATAGTGCTGTCGACAGCTAATCTGGTAAAAGAACGATAACAAAGACCTAAAAGCAGGTGGCTTATCTTTTGCAACTAACTATCTTTAAATTAAAACTTTTTATATGGGTTTCGATCAATACCACGAACCGGCCGACGAACTTTCATCAGAAACAAGAACAATTGCTCGAATGCTGGCAAGCCTGACCGAAGAAGCAGAAGCGATTAATTGGTATGAACAGCGAATTTCGGTTGAGAAAAATTCAGATGCAAAAGCAATCATGAAGAATGCGCAGCATGAAGAATTTAAACATTTTGGGATGGACCTGGAATTTTTGCTACGCAAAATGCCCGCATGGCGAAAATGCCTGAAGGAAATATTATTTACCAGCGGAGATATTGTAAAGCTTGGTGATGAAGGAGAAGAAAAATCTGAATAGATCGTGAAAGGGAACACAGATGACACGGATAAAAGGGATACTTATTTGAATATTTTGCATCATCCTCTATTCCTTTTAAAGAAGAGTTTGCTGGTAGAATGTAGATTTACTTTTATCTGTTCTATCCGCGTTATCCGTGTTCTAACTACACCAGCGCATCGTACAAAACCTCGATGGTATGTAGCGCCCTTCTTCCGGTTCCATCTTTTATCTGATGGCGACAGCTTGTGCCGGGCGCGGCTATAGTTACATCCGCTGGTTGCTTTCTTACTATTGGCAAAAGCACTAACTCTCCTATTTGCATAGAAATGTCGTAGTGCTCTTTTTCGTACCCGAAAGAACCGGCCATACCACAACAACCGGATGGTATTGTTTCTACTGTGTAATTTTCGGGCAGAGACAGCATCTTTACCGAAGCTGGCAGCGCCGACCATGCCTTTTGCTGGCAATGACCATGCAGCTTAATTAGTTTTTTTTCCTTTGTAAACTGCTCTTTTGTGATGGTGCCTTTTGCTGCTTCTTTTGTAAGAAATTCGTCTATTAAGTACACATGTGAAGATAATTCCTGTGCTTTCTGTAAATCTGCTTCGTCAACAAGATCGATGTATTCATCTCTAAAAGTAAGAATCGCCGAAGGCTCTATTCCAATCATCGGCGTTGTCTCTGATACGATTTCGCTTAGCAATGCTACATTCTTCTGTGCAATTTTTTTTGCAGCCCTTAGCAGCCCTTTCGAGAGCCATGCTCTGCCACTTTCTTCGTGCTGCGGTATATCTACCTCATATCCTAGTCTTTCGAGTAATAAGACCGCTTTAATCCCTATTTCTGTATCGTTGTAATTGGTAAACTCGTCGCAGAAAAGGTACACTTTTTTAGTTGACAGTTGAGATCCGACGGTTGACACGGGCGTTTTTACTATCATCTTCGAGCTGTCATCCGTCATCTTTCTTTTATGTTTCTCAAACCAACTTTTCAGGGTAGTTTTATACATGGTCGGCATGGAGCGCCGGGAGGCAAAGCCCGAAAACTTCTTAACGAGGTCACTGATACTTTTGTTCGTCATTGCGAAGTTGTATATGCCGGGAAAAATGGCACCAAGTTTTGCCGTATTATTGAAATTTGCAATAAGCTTTGACCGAAACGGAACGCCATTAGCATCATAATAGTGTTGCAAAAACTCTGCTTTCAACTTAGCCATGTCAACATTCGAGGGACACTCTGATTTACATCCTTTACAACTGATGCAGAGATCCATCACATCTTTTATCTCTTCATGATCAAACCGGTTTAGTTTATCTGAATGAGTAAGAAATTCTCTTAAAATGTTGGCCCTTGCTCTTGTTGTGTCTCTTTCATTTCTTGTTGCCATGAAAGACGGGCACATGGTTCCTCCTGACAGTTGCGTCTTGCGGCAGTCACCGGACCCATTGCATTGTTCGGCATGTTGCAATACATCCTGGTTGTGATAACGAAAGATGGTGTTAAATGCGGGGGTCTTTTGACCCGGTGTGTATCGCAACATGGTGTTCATTGAAGGGGTATCAACGATCTTATTGGGATTAAAAATATTCTGCGGATCCCAGCTTCGTTTTATTTCCTTTAAAAGCTGGTAATTCTTTGGTCCTATCATTTGCTCAATAAACTCGCCGCGCAGCCTGCCATCGCCGTGCTCGCCACTTAACGAACCATTGTACTTTTTAACCAGTGTGGCAATTTCTTCTGCTATCACCCTAAACAGCCGGTTGCCTTCTTCTGTCTTCAAATTGATTATAGGGCGAAGATGAATTTCGCCAGAACCAGCGTGAGCGTAATGCACAGAGTGCAGGCCATGTTTTATAAGAATCTGGTTAAAGTCGCGTATGTAAGCCGGGAGGTCGTTGACATCTACGGCGGTATCTTCAATTACAGGCACCGCCTTTTCATCGCCAGGCAGGTTGCTAAGCAATCCTAATCCCGCTTTGCGCAGTGTCCAAATCTTTTTAGTATCCTCACCAAATAGTAGAGGAAAGTGATAGCCAAGTCCTGCTGCCCTCATATCGGCCTCAACCTGTTTGGCTATTGCAATTACCTCTTCCCTGCCCGACCTTGCATATTCTATCACCAGGATAGCCCCCGGATCTCCCTGTACAAAAAACCTGTTTTGAATTTGCTCGATATTGTCTTTGGTGCACTCGAGAATGTAGTGGTCTATCAATTCGCTGGCACTTGGGTTATATCTAAGGGCAATTAGATTAGCCCGTAAAGCTTCGTCTATACTATTGAAATGTACACACAGCAGACCTCCTTCTTTTGGAGGTAGTGGCACCACATTTAATTTGATCTCGGTAATGAAAGCGAGTGTGCCTTCGGAGCCAGCGATTAATTTACAAAAATTAAAATCATCGGTGCCAGCGGTAAAAGGAGCTGTGTTAAGCAGCAAGTCTATGGCATAACCGGTATTCCTGCGCTCAACGCTTTTCTTTGGAAATTCTTTTCTGATCTCTACCTGGTTATCATAATTGCTGAGTAGTTTTCTTAGGGTTTTATAAATAGTTGCCTCCAGCGTTTCGCCTTCGCATTTAGCGTGAAAATCTTCAATTCCTATTGTTTTAAATTCGGCTTCTGAGCCATCGCTGAGCAACGCTTTTACTGCAAGAGTATGTTCGCGTGTACTGCGATAAACGACCGAGTTTGATCCGCAAGAGTTATTGCCTACCATGCCCCCTATCATGGCCCTGTTAGCAGTAGAAGTTTCAGGTCCAAAGAATAGTCCGTGCGGTTTTAGGAACATATTCAATTCGTCGCGCACCACCCCTGGTTCTACCCGAACCCATTTTTCGCCGGTATTTAGCTCAAGTATTTTAGTGAAATTTTTAGAAACGTCTACCACAATTCCATTACCCACCACCTGCCCGGCCAGAGAAGTACCGGCAGTTCTGGGAATTAATGAAGTGCCTTCGGCAAGTGCAAAAGCAATGAGCTTTTTAATGTCGGCAACGGACTTAGGCAACGTTACGGCTAACGGCATCTCTCTATATGCCGATGCATCTGTTGCGTATAAAATTTTCATCCTATGATCGTCGTATAATTCGCCTTCCAGTTCTTTCGCTAATGTTTGTAGCTTCTTCGTCATTGCTGATGTTGTCTCTTTCATAAATCGCAGTAAAAATAACTGTTTTTAAAAGAGTAAGAAAGAGCGGGTATATTGTTCGGGAAGAACCAGCGGTACCCTGCAGCTATGCCGTAGCCAAAAAGTTAGGAGCTACTATGTCTGCGTTATATTGTTACCTATGAGATGGTATGGCCGAAGACAGTACTGCTACTTCCAGCTAAGATATTTTTCTACTTGCTTTTTATAGTTATCCAGTTCCTCTCTCTGCTGGCTGATAAAGGTATTATCCTCGAGTCTTCCTACTACAGCATCCATTTCTTTTTGGTTTTCAAACGGCATTTTTCTAAAGGCATTAGTGTAATCTTTTGCCCTCGATTCGTAAATACTATTTGCCATCCAAACTTTTGTCGCTACTGCTGACCTAATTAGGGTCTTAAAGAGTTCTATATTAATGTTAGCAATACGAAAACCGGTTGTTTCGTGGCAGGCAGCCAATGCATGATTTAGTTTTTGACCGTTGTATAACTGGCTCTGTTGCCGATAAAAGTCGTGCAACCCGTCCCACGACTTAATTTTGCCACCTTTTATTTTTTTTGTCAAATTATCTATCTCCGCCCGTGGTATTAATTGCCCCCCAACGTTCATCCATTCATTCAAGGCATATTTAACAGGTAATGCCGACACGAGTTCTTCAAACCCCGCTAGTTGTTTTTCTTCAATCAGTGCAATCAGTTCGTTAGCACAGTGATACTGTATCAGTTCCTTAAAAAGACGATAAGCTGCTAACACTTTTATCAGAACCACTTTTCTTTTTGTGTTTTCAAAACCTTCGGCAAGTATTTCCAGTTCATTGACCACTGCGTTGCCTTCTTCAAGTAATTGTTTTCCTTTGGCTGCCGCTTCCGTATCCGTAAACTCGTTGTCAGAAGCTTCCCTTTTAAACCATGCTTTCCCTGTAAATTGTTGAAATAGTTTTAAGGCTTCCACCATTTCGTTCACACTATCGGGGGCCAGGTAATTGTTTTCGAGATGTTGTATTTTTTCCTGGCGTTTATCGCGATCGGCGTATTTCCAGCCATTTCTCTCAAGTGCATACATGTTGTACATAAACCAGTAACCAGGCATAATTGCCAGCCTGTTATTGGTGACGTCGTTACTGATGAGTGCGAAGGGAATTGGAATATTTAATTCGGCAGGATAGTCGCCTTTGGCAACAATAGCAAACGTGGCAAATTTAGTATTGTGTTTCAAGCTGACACATAAGCCAGGCCAAAAACCCCTGCCTGCCATTAACTCTCCGTCGGCACTGCGACTATTGTGGTTAGAACCGATGGTAGCACCGGCGGCAATATTACTTTGCCCCATGACAGTTGCGGCCGTCAAAAAAGAATTGTTGTGATGTTGTTCATGTGCAGGAAAAATAAGGGAGTTAAGCACCTCGCAACAAGAAATGGTGGAGTTGTTTCCCAGGTAGGAATTGATAAGGCGGGCTCCATATTTTAGTTGAGAGTGCGATGCCATCACAAACCTGACTGCTTTCACTCCGTAGAATGC
>JALYZZ010000561.1 GCA_030948675.1 Bacteroidota bacterium
GTTTAATGCCAATCTTTCTGACGCCACAAGATTCATTATAGCCGTCACTGTATTCCAGGTTGTTTTTCTTTTTATTGAAACCACAGTCCGGTTTATATTTTCTTTTATTACCAGTTGGCTTGGTCAAAGTGTGGTTAAGGATATGCGGGTAACGGTGTACAAGAAAGTAATGACACTTAATCTTTCCCAATTCGATAAAACCCCAATTGGCACGCTGACAACACGCACAATTAATGATATAGAGAGTATTAATGACATTTTTTCCGATGGATTAATTCCAATCATTTCTGATTTGCTATCCATCATCTTTACCCTCGCAATCATGTTTTATATGGATTGGAAGTTGACCTTAATTAGTCTTATTCCATTTCCTGTATTAATAATTGCAACTTATTATTTCAAGGAAAGCGTCAATCGTTCTTTCATGAAAGTGCGAAACGCTGTATCCGCGTTAAATGCTTTTGTGCAAGAGCACATAACGGGTATGCAAATAGTGCAGGCTTTTGCAGCAGAAGAACGGGAATTTAAGAAGTTTACAACTATCAACAAAGAGCACCGGGATGCAAACATACAGGCAATATTTGCTTACTCAGTATTCTTTCCGGTAGTAGAGGTTGTGTTAGCAGTAAGCATGGGCCTGCTGGTATGGTGGATAGCAGGAAACGAGTTAGATGCCGGTTTGCTCGTGGCATTTATTCTTTATTTAAACCAGATCTTTCGTCCCTTAAGAGTAATTGCCGACAAGTTTAATGTTATTCAAATGGGCATGGTGTCAAGTGAGCGGGTGTTTAAAGTGCTCGATAACGCTGATGTTATTCAATCGGAAGGCACTTACGCTCCAGAAACGGTACAGGGAAAAGTTGAATTTAAAGATGTTTGGTTTGCTTATACAAAAGGTCAATACGTGTTAAAAAATATTTCTTTCACCGCACAGCCGGGTGAAACCATCGCTTTGGTAGGGCATACGGGCAGCGGTAAGACATCCATCATTAGTTTGCTAAATCGACTTTATCATATACAAAAAGGTGAAATTAAAATAGATGATGTTACTATTGAAAATTATAAGTTGGATGTGTTGCGAAGCCGTATTGGCGTGGTGTTGCAGGATGTGTTTCTTTTTTCAGGTACCGTTCTTGAAAACATAACCCTTAGAAACGCTTCTATTACAAAGGATCAGGTAATTGCGGCAGCAAAAATGATAGGAGTGCATGATTTTATTATGAGTTTGCCCAATGATTACGGCTATAATGTGATGGAGCGGGGAAGCACTTTAAGCCTCGGCCAGCGACAACTGCTTAGTTTTATACGTGCTTTGCTTTACAATCCTTCCATACTTATTTTAGACGAAGCAACCTCTTCTATCGATACTGAGAGCGAGGCCTTGATTCAGCAGGCGATAGACAAACTAATTGCTGGCCGTACATCCATAGTAATTGCTCACCGGCTGTCAACGATACGAAAAGCCAGCAAAATACTGGTAATGGACAAAGGCGAACTGAAAGAAATGGGAACACACGAAGAACTGCTGCAGTTAGAAGGTCATTACGCAAATCTGTATAGTATGCAATTGGAGAAACGCAAGGCGGTATTGGTGTAAAAGATTTAGAGACGACACTATTAAAATTAAAAAAAGATCTAATATTTTTTGCCCCTGCATTTATCTATGAATTGCGTTTTGAGCGGGCTAGACAAATTTTAATTTAAATGATGGAATAAGGTTGGATTTAATGGTTAACTTAAAAGGGCTGGAAGATTACTCTTTTAGTTACTTTTTAGATAATGCCTCTGTTGCTGAAATTGTTAGCGTAAAAGTTCCATTCCTTCACCTCAATCACTTAATTCGGTCGAAAAAAGCGGCAAGTGTTCCTAAAGACCGGGTAGATGTGATCTATCTTGAAAAAATACAAAAGCTTCTTAAAGAATAATTGAAGTACCGGTAGCCGCGATTTTTCCGTTTTTCATTTCCAACTTTTCTCGCTGTTACCCTTATCTTTGCGCAAAATTTAAGATGGGTATGTCGGCAAAACGCATGAAATCTTCTCTGGTAGCGACTTTCAGTATCTTTATAATGTTATTTTTTAATGCGTCTTTTGCTCAACGTGAAGCGACAAATGGTGTTGAATTAACTGAAAAAGGTACTGCGGTTCAACATGAAGAAAAGATGGACGCAGCCAAGATCATAATGGAACACGTGTTGGATGCGCATGAGTTTCATTTGGTAGAAATTGGCGGACGCCCTGTTTCTATTCCCTTGCCAATTATATTATACTCTCCTCAGCGTGGCTTCGACGCATTTATGTCTTCTAATTTTCAACACGGGGAAGCGACGTATCATGGTTATAAAATGGAGGAAGGGAAAATTGAACCTGTAAATGAAAACGGACGTGCCGACGAGATGGTGCAGGTGTACGACTTTTCTTTAACCAGGAACGTTGTTCAAATGTTTATAGCAGTTATACTCTTGCTACTGCTAATGTCCGGTATTGCAAAGAAGTATACTGTTAATGGATCGAATAAAGCGCCGACAGGTTTTCAAAACGCTATCGAACCAGTAATTACATTTGTTAGGGACGAAGTGGGTAAGCCAAATTTGGGCAAAAAATATGAGAAGTACATGCCCTACCTGCTCAGCGTTTTTTTCTTCATATTAATTAACAACCTGATTGGCTTGATACCTGGTTCTGCTAATGTAACCGGGAACATTTCCTTTACGCTGGTGTTAGCATTTATCTCGATGCTTGTGATCCTGTTTAGCACAAATAGTCATTTTTGGGGTCATATTTTCTGGCCTCCTGGTGTTCCCCTTTTTGTAAAAGTAATTTTAATACCCGTTGAGTTTGCCGGCGTTTTTATTAAGCCCATTGCATTAATGATACGTCTTTTTGCAAATATGATTGCCGGCCACATCGTGATTGTTTGTTTCATCTCGCTAATATTTATTTTTGGCGCAATGAATACTGTAGCAGGTCTTGGTTTTTCGCCCTTGTCTATAGCATTTACCGTTTTTATTTACTTTATCGAGATCCTTGTTGCTTTCATTCAGGCCTTCATTTTTACAAACTTAACGGCAGTTTTTATCGGACAGGCTTTTGAAACCGGCCATGTTAATCATGATCAGGTTCCTCATGACCCGCATCCCACAAAAAGAAACGAAGAAAAAGAATTCGCTTTATAAATTTTTTTATCATAAACAAAAATCAAACAACATGTCATTAATGAACATTATGTTGGAAATCGGACCAAATGCTGTTGCTAACTTAGGTGGTGCAATTGGCGCTGGTCTTGCTGCCATAGGTGCCGGTATCGGTATTGGCCAGATTGGTCGTGGTGCTGTAGAGTCAATTGCACGCCAGCCAGAAGCAGCTAACGATATCCGCGCTAATATGATCCTGACTGCTGCATTCGTAGAGGGCGTTGCCCTTTTTGCAGTTATCGCAGGTATCCTTGCTGTACTTAAGTAGATGCTACATCTTCTCCTTTGGAGTAGATGTATTGGTATCTTCAGCACGAGCGTACATTATTTACTGCATCTAAAGCACAGGGCGGAGGGTGCAGTATTTAAACCCTTGAGCATTTATTTTGGCATTTTCAAAGAGCTGATTTTTAAATTTTTCAATTTTCTTATATGCAACTGTTATCTCCTGGCATAGGACTTATTTTTTGGACGTTCGTTGCTTTTTTAATTGTTTTGTTCGTTCTAAGAAAGTTTGCCTGGACACCTATTTTAAATTCTCTTAAAGAAAGAGAAAGCAGTATTGCCTCTGCAATATCTTCTGCGGCTGATATGAAGATAGAAATGGCAAAGATGAAAAGCGAAAACGAAGTGCTGCTGGCACAAGCGAGGGAAGAGAGGGCTATAATGATTAAGGAAGCAAAAGATACCGGAGCAAAAATGATTAGCGAGGCAAAGGAAAAAGCGAGGTTAGAATATGACCGTATTTTAGCAGAAGCTCAATTAGCGATTCAGCAACAGAAAAATGCAGCACTTACTGATGTAAAAAATCAGGTTGGTAAATTAGTAATTGAGGTGAGCGAGAAAGTTCTTCGCCGCGAGTTGGCAAACAGGGCCGAGCAGGAGGGATTCATCAGACAACAGGCAGAAGTCGTAAAACTTAATTAAAGAATAGCTGCACGCTATAATCTTTGGGCAACGGTCCCAAAGCGATACCTTGAAGCTTAAAGTTTATAAAAAATGCTCAATCCACGTTTAGCAGGTCGATATGCTAAAAGCCTTATTGACTTGTCCGGTGAAAGAAACGAGTTGGAATCCGTTTACAATGACATGCAATACCTTAAAGCGGTTTGCAAGGCAAGCAGACCTTTTGTGGCGTTACTGAAAAGTCCTGTTATTCCAATAGATAAAAAGAGTCACGCCTTAACTGCCGTTACAGCAGGCAAAATCAGTGCTCTTACTGCTGCTTTTAATCAACTGCTTATAAATAAAAACAGGGAGTTTTATTTACCTGAAATT
>JALYZZ010000577.1 GCA_030948675.1 Bacteroidota bacterium
TGAAAGAATACCTGTTATTGTTTTCGCCTGCGATGCTATCTACTATTAACGGTTGTTGCAGATCAATTTGCATTGTACGCACGGGCTGATCTTCCTTATAGGTAATCGTGTTTTTTCCCTCGATTGATTTGGTAATGATGTCTGGTTGTACTGTCAAATCATACTTTATTACATCCCATCCTTTTCTGTATGCTGTAATAGTTCCTCTTAGGGTATCGGCTTTTGTAAACACGTTTTTTTCAGCCATCAGCTGAGCGTTCAAAAAAGCAGGAAAAACAAATACCATGGCAATTAAAAGAATGGATTGCAATTTCATTATTTAAAAATAGCAATTTGTTGGAGTAGTTGTCTTTTGATCCGTCCGTCACACTACCGGAAGTGTGTTATTGTACGGGTACTATCCATACAACTACCCGCAACTTTTCCACCGGTACATAAAGCTGGAATAAGAATTTCTTCCCCTTGCGACAACTTAAAGCAAAAAAGCGCGTTTTTACCTATTCGCTGATTTTATAACTGTTGCCCGTTTTGCAGGTAAAGGAGCCCCACGATGCTAGGCAAAGGAAGACATCAATGAAAAGCAGGGTTGTTTTGATCAACAAATCCGGAAGTTTTTAGTTACACGATTTAGTCAACAATTTGCGGGGTTTGAGCCATGCAGAGTACATTTGTTATTTGTTATTTATTATTTCAAAAATGTTGAAAGAACCAGGAGATCAAAAATTGCTTGCCCAACTCTTCGACAATCAGCCCGACTCTGTGGTGTTGTTTGCGCCGGTGTTTAGTGCCAATACTCGGCACGATGTAATCGATTTTGAGGTAAAGTACTGTAACAATACCGCTGCAAAACTTCTCGGTACCGATCGCTCTGGTGTGGTGGGCGTTCACCTTCTATCATCCTCTCTAATGGATAAAACTTCCATTAAACTTATCTACGACCAATGCATAACGGTTTGGAACACCGCAGAGACAATAGATTATGTCTATTACAGCCCCGGTTTCGATCGTTACTTTGATGTGCAGCGAAGCAGGGTACAAGACTGTATTTTAAGCGTTACGCGCGACAGAACCCGCGAAATGAAGTCGGAACTCGAAAATAAGCAGCAAAGCGATTTTTTGAACCGGTTAATAGACAATTCTCCATATGGCGTGGTATTGTACCAGGCAATTAGAGACGAGGCTGATAAAATAACCGACTTTAAAACAAGGATTTATAACCAGAAAAGCATTGAGCTGACCGGTTTAAGCAGTGCCGATCTTGAGATAAACACAATGAAATCATTGTGTTTAGCGAGGGGCAATAATACCTTTTTTGATAAGACGCTTGAGGTAGCCGAGACGGGCAATCCGGCGCAGATTGAATATTATTCGAAGTTTTTAAACCGATGGCTTTCTTACAGCATTGTAAAGTTTGAAGATGGAGTACTGCTTAACTATTTTGACATTAGCAGAAGAAAATTATTGGAAGAGGAGACTAAGCAGCAGGCTTTTGTGCTCGATCAAATAATTAACGCTTCTCTCAATGCTATTTTTATGTGTGAGGCGGTCAGAGATCCTGAAGGTGCCATCATTGATTTTACATTTCTGCAAATTAATGAAATGTATAAAGTATTGATCGGAAAAACGGCGGAAGAAGTGATCGGAAAAACAATGCTGCAATTATTTCCTTCTTCCAGATCATTCGCTGGTTTTACAAATTATTGCAGGGTTATAGAAACAGGAGAGCCGGCGCGCTTCGAATTACAATACCAGGGTGATGGGCTTGATGCGTGGTATGGTATATCGACTGTAAAAGTTGGCGCTAACGGAGTAGTTGTAACGTTTGCTGACATCACCGAAAGAAAAAAGGCAGAGTTGGAAAGAGAACAACAAAATCATCTTATTCAAACGATGCTAAATGCGGCTTTTCATGGTAAAGCATTATTGGAGCCGGTTAGAAACGAAGAGGGGCATGTGATTGACTTTACAGTCATTGCTGCTAACAGCTCAACTGAAGCTCAAATAGGGATAAAGCCGGAAACTGCTATTGGAAGAAGGATTTCTACGCTCTTACCCGCCTATAATAAGAATGGCGCTTTTGATATTTATACCGAAGTGCTTACCTCTGGTAAAAGTGCCCGGGCAGAACACTTCTACCGCGACCATAGAATTGAGGCGTGGTTTGATGTATATGTGGCACCGGTAAGAACGGGTATCGTTGTCTCATTCTCAAACATTACCGAGCGAAAACAAGAACTGCTGCAAATAGAGCAGCAAAAGAATTTGCTCGATGCTATCATGGCACATTCGCCCAGCGGCATATCTGTTACCGAAATTATAAGAGACGAAAATGGGAAGGTAATTGATGGACGTACCTTACTTGCTAATGAAGCCGCCGTGCAGTTTGTGGGCATTCCGAAGGATTTGTATTTGACAAAGACGGCCAGAGAACTTGATCCTAAAATTTTAGAGAGTCCAGTGTATCAAATGACAGTCGAAACACTTGAGACCGGTAAGCCGTTTCACACCCAGTATTTTTTGGAGCAGTCGAACAGGTGGCTCGAAATGTCGGTAGCAAAAATGGATGACAATCACCTGATAAATGTTTTTACTGATGTTACATCTACCAAAGAAGTAGAACTGCAGGTGCAAAACATGGCAGAAAAACTCAAAACAGTTATCAATACATCACAAGCAGGTTTTTTTCTTGGGAAGCCGGTGGTAGAT
>JALYZZ010000610.1 GCA_030948675.1 Bacteroidota bacterium
ATCGTAAGGAGCCCACTTTGCCAGGTTTGGATCTTCAAATACTTCCAATGATTGCTTAGAGCTTATCACCATCGCCTTACCTGATAACAACGGCATAAATATGGCGGTCAGCGACGCATCAAAAGTGTAGGATAAATGGATAAAGGTACCAGTTTGTCCACTGTCTTTATTGATGTAATCAGCCTTGCCATTTAAAAGGTAATTTATGAGTGAACTGTGTTCTATCACTACCCCTTTAGGCTTGCCGGTTGAACCAGAGGTATAAATAACGTATGCAGGGTAATCAGCCGAAATAGTGATTGAAAGATTAGCTGCAGGCTGACTCCTAATAATTTCCGCATCAGTGTCTGTTTCTATAATCTGCACCCCGGCTAACCCCGGTAGTTTCATGCCGCATGAATGGTTGCTCACCACTACTTTGGCTTGAGTGTCTTGCAGCAAAAATTGTATCCGTTCTGCCGGATAACCTGGGTCGATCGGTACATAAGCTGCTCCTGCTTTAAGTATGCCGAGTATGCCAACTATCATCTCTATGCTTTGCTCAACACAAATTGGTACCAGTGTTTCTGCCTGTACTTCTTTGCTTTGCAGGTAATAAGCTAACTGGTTAGATCTTTCGTTGAGCTCCTTGTATGTCAGTTGCTGATCGTTAAATACTAATGCTGTTGCACCGGGAACTTTGCCGGCTTGATCTTCAAATAAACTAACGACAGTTTTATCTGAAGGATACGTCAGCTTAGGATGATTAAAATCTTTTAGTATTTGCTGCACTTCTTCTGTAGACACCATTTGTAATAATCCTATCTTCTGCCTTGGTGCTGCTACTATGGAAGTTAACAGGTGATTAAAATGACCGATCATCCTGCTAATCGTAGCATTACTGTATAAGTCAGTACAATATTCAACGAAGCCTTTAAAGCTGTTGTCAGCTTCAGTTAAAGTAAAAGTTATATCAAACTTTGCAGTATGGTTTACGATCTTTTCTTCTGAGAAGTGTAGATTCTTAATATTAAATTCAGGAATTTCGGGTGTGTTCTGCAATACAAACATTACCTGGAAAAGCGGATTGCGACTTAAGTCCCTTTCCACCCCAACTGCCTCTACCACTTTTTCAAAAGGCACATCCTGGTGTGCGTAAGCATCTATTGTTGTCTTTTTTAATTGTTGCAGCAACTCAACAAATGTCGAATCGTTGTCAACAGTACTTCTTAAAGCCAAAGTATTAACGAAATATCCTATCAGACCCTCTACTTCCTGCTGATTACGGTTAGCAACCGGAGTGCCGACACAAATATCCGTTTGACTGCTATACCTGTGAAGCAGTACTTTGAAAGCTGATAACAATGTCATAAACATCGTTACACCCTGCTGTCTGCTTAATTCCTCTAAACCTAGAAATAAAACTTCGTTTATGTCAACATCTATAGCAGATCCCTTGGTGCTTTGCACTACTGGTCTTTTGTAATCTGCTGGCAGTTGTAAAGGTTCTACGCCAGTTAATTTTTCTCTCCAATACGATACTTTGTTATTTAAGATCTCGCTCTGAAGCTGGCTACGTTGCCAAATGGCATAGTCAGCATATTGAATGTTGAGTATCAGTAGCTGTGCGGGACAATTTTCGCTAAATGCTTTATATAATTCCAACACCTCTCTTACAATAATAGACATTGACCAACCGTCAGATGCTATGTGGTGCATTGTTACTACCAGTATATGCTCGCGTTCGTGGAGGCTTATCAAGTGGGCCCGAAGCATAAAGTCAGTTGATAAATCAAAAGGCTGGTTAACTAATTGCTGAATGTAAATTTGCAATTGTTGGCGGTCAACTTTCAACGATTCATCACAATCTATCTTCCAGTCCTTCTCATCCTTAACCTGTTGAAAAGGCTGGCCATCGTGCTCAGAGAAAACAGTTCTTAAGGCCTGATGGCGGCCAACAACCGTTTTTAAAGCATGTGATAAAGCGCCTTTGTTCAAATCGCCCTGCAAGCTTAAAACGACTGGCAAATGATAGGGTATGCTGCCTTCTAACTGATCTATAAACCATAGTCTTTCCTGGCTAAAGGATAAAGGAATATGACTAGGCTTAGGGTTAACCGGAATAATAGCGGCCTGATTAGTCTCGCTTTTAGAATTGATTAATACAGCAAGTTTTGCAATGGTAGGTTGCAGAAA
The DNA here is from genome assembly GCA_030948675.1 of Bacteroidota bacterium. Taxonomy (GTDB): domain Bacteria; phylum Bacteroidota; class Bacteroidia; order Chitinophagales; family Chitinophagaceae; genus Segetibacter. The sequence goes on from JALYZZ010000610.1 coordinate 2,176, forward strand.
AATATCAGTAAGATCTATTTGAATTGAGAAATGCCGGCAAATACGTGACACTGCCTGTACAGCCTTTAAACTATTTCCTCCAACATGAAAAAAATCATCGTGAATAGAAAATCTATTGTGACCCAATAAACTTTGCCAAATATTAGACAAAGCAATTTCGGTTTCACTTGTTGGGGCAGCTATATCTTGTTGGGGACCCTTGTCTTTCGATCCCATTAATGTAAAAATATCCTTACCAGTTTTAGCTTTAAGGGTTTTATTAAGAGAGTTGTTTTTCATTATTGGTATATAGTAATTCCCGCTCAGAATATTTGATAAGAAGTCTAAAAGTATTTGTCTGCTGATTATCAACCCAATCAGTTTGACCAAGAAACTCAGTAAAAGGTTTATTTTTACCGGTAGATTGATATAGCGCAGCGATACTGCTCAGACGTTCGGCTACACAAAAATCTCGTAGCCTGGTTAGAATTATATTTTCCACCTGCCTGCCTAACACCCTGCAACTTAACAGAAATGTTTCTATCTGAAGCTCGTTTTCTGCTTTGCTGCCTATTAGTAGCCCGACAATTCCATACTCTCCAAAACGGTCTTTTACCTCTACAATCCACTGAATATACAAACTGTTTTTCATGTTTGCCACTATTTCATCCCTTGTTTTACGAACTCCATTCAGATTAAATTGATTTGTGCGAAGCGAAAGCTGCACAGCACGATCCAAATCTTTTTCCTGCAAAGGACGAGTAATGACTTCAATATTTAGGGCTTCAATAAAATCGCTGATCGACCCAAATTTCAACAGCTCTGATTTTCTATCGTTTTCAGCTTTATACATCGAATTTCTTTTCAAATCTTCCTCCGTAAGTTTAAAAACGTCGAAAGCCCAAATATGATCAAGAAAACCAGGTATGCCCTCGGTCTCGTCCGGAAGCTGAATTGAATAAACAGTAGGGCAAGCGGATTGCATTTGCTCTACTTCAAATTCGTTATCATCTAAAAAAATAAAACTGTCTACACCAAGGTTCAGTTCTTTTGCAAGCAGCACTACGTTTTCAGCCTTTGGTTGCCAGTTTATTTTATGAGCCGCAATATGTTCCCTTTTTAACTTCATCCCACGGTGCTTATCAAAAACTTCCCAAACGTCATCCTCGTTATTTTTACTGCATAGCACCAACAAAAATCCTTCTTCGTATTTTTTAATCAAAAATTCCTGCAGATAACTGAAGTTTTCGTCAATAACTACTCCGGCAGTTCCCACTTCACCCACTATGCCACTCCACAAAGTATTGTCGCAGTCAAGTGCTATTACTTTATACGGCGGATCTTTAAAAGCACGTATTTTCCTGGTAACATACGTTGCGAGAGCGCCATAAAATTCTGGCGTAAAAGGCATGTGGCCCTGATTGTCTGATATTGTATCAAACATCTCCGCCACCTCATACAGCTTAGCTATATTATAAAGATCAATTGTATGAAAAGAATGCTGCTTTTGTAATACTGACTGAATGTTGGTAGTTAATTCTGTAATATGAGCGGTGACGGCTGCGGCAAAGGAGTTAGCCGATTGGACAGGTACTACTCCAACTAGAAACGGGGTTGAAGTTATGATACCCGTTTTTTGAATGGCTTGCACCAATTCTTCGTAATTCTTGTCTAAAAATTCGATTTGCTCATTTTGAGATAAGTTCAGTTTATCTCTCAACCAATCTTCTACCCGAATAAAAAGAACATTTATTCCTTTATTTGAATTCAACAAACTGGCAGGGTTTAGTAGCTGCTGAAAGACCTGATTGTAGGGAGCAAACGAAATTTGTAAATTTAATTCTAACTCGTTGCTCCAATATTCCATGTACTCCTGTAAAGGCTCTGCAATAAATGAAGCACAAACATTTACAGACAGATGGTCTTCTTTCGCAAGTTTATTTTCATCAACTACAGGGGGTAGATCTTTCATCTCATTTTCCAGGTATTCCCTCAATAGTTTGTCCGGGTGATCAACTACCTCTTTTAGCAACTGTATATAATGATCGATAAAAGTTACCATTCGGTAATTAGAATACAAGTTCTTATTATAACTAAGGTTTAAAACAAGACCGTCGCCTGCAAATTCCACATCAACTTTAAAATCAAGAACTGATTGAAAAACCGACTTATCATTTACTTTTAATGGCTTAATAACAAGTCTATTTTCTACTGAAGCATTACCATTCACTGCCCGGGTTTCGCCAACAACAGGGTGAAAATTGATCATGGTATCGAAAAAAGGATTACGTGAAATATCACGTTGACTAACTAGTTCTTCTACCATCAAATCAAAAGGATAATCCTGGTGACCAAATGCATGGGTCAGACTGTCTCGCGCTTGCTCCAGGTACTTCATCAAAGAGTCGTCCGAATTGGTTGAAACCTTTACAGGAAGGAAATTTATAAAGACTCCAATGAGATTTTCAAGATCAGAATGGCTGCGGCCTGAGCTTAGAGCGCCAATAACTACTTGCTGCTGTTGACTATATTTTGCTACCAACATCGCGTACAGGGAAAATAGCAGATTATTTAAAGTAATACTGTGCTCAATTGCAAACTTTTTTAATTGCTCATATAGCACCCCGTCAACATCCTTTTCAATAATACCGCCGTTATAAGAAACGATCTTCGGCCGATCAAAATCAGCGGGAAAGTGTAAGATCGGAATGCCTTCGCGGTAGAGGTTTTTCCAGTATTTTCCTTGTTTTGCGAATGTAGATGTGTGCCAAGCCGCATAATCTTTATACTGAATAAGGAGCGGTTGTAAACCTGCTCCTCCTGTTGTAATTGTTTGCTTGTATAGTTCTAAAAATTCTGTAATAAAAATGGCTTTAGACCATCCGTCGCTAATGATGTGATGAATATTAAATACAACAACGTACTTACTTTTGTCTATGTGCAAAAGACTACATCTTAATAATGGAGCTATTGCAAGATTGAATCGATGTTGCGTTTCTTTTTGAATTAATTCGTCTATTATGTCTGCTCTTGTTTCATTCCCTCTTAGATCAACAATTTCCATGTCAAATTGGAAGTTTTCGGAAGGAATAATTTTTTGCTTAGGCTGACCCTCAATTTCGATAAAAATTGTTCTAATACTTTCATGTCTTTCTATCATACAATGAAAAGCGAGTCTGAAAGCATCAATATCTAAATCGCCGTCTATTGTAAAGGCACCTACTCCATTATACGCGGTTAACCCATCCTGAAACTGGCTCAGTATCCAAAAACGCTTTTGAGCATGAGAAAGTTCGTAATGATCCCGCACCTCTACTTTTGGAATTCCTTCAAATTGACTCAATCCATCTTTTTTTAGAGCCTGGGATAATTTTTCAATTGTTGGATTGCCTAAAATTGTTCCTATGTCTGTTTTAACGTTTAGCGCTTTGTGTATTCGTGAAATTGATTGAATTGCTTTTAAACTATGGCCGCCCAATTCAAAGAAATTATCTGTTATTCCCACCTGGCTGACCCCCAGAAGTTCTGACCAAATACTTGCTAAAGTCACTTCCACTTCGTTTCGTGGTGCAACATACTCATGTGCAACCTGCACTGCATCGGTGTTCGGTAAGGCTTTTTTATCAATTTTGCCTGTGGCCGTAAGCGGTAACGCTTCTAACTCAACCCATATTGCCGGAACCATATAAGCAGGCAACTTTTGTTCAAGGGAGGCTATTACTGCCTGTCTGGTGTAATTGTCTTTAGGTACAACATATGCCACCATGCTTTTAGTACTATCACCCACGCTTTTTGCAACTACAACTGCCTGCTTAACCAGTCCGGTCTGCTGCATTACACTTTCAATCTCTCCTGGCTCGATCCGGTAACCTCTTATTTTTACCTGGTCATCTATTCTGCCTAAATATTCTATGTTACCGTCTGCCATCCACCTTCCTACATCGCCGGTTCTGTATAATCTTGAATGTGGTTGATGCGCGAATGGATTTTCGATAAATTTTTCTGCTGTCAGTTCCAGCAGGTTGAGATAGCCTCTGGCTACCTGCATACCTCCAATGTAAATTTCTCCTGCAACGTTTATTGGTGTTAACTCGCAACTCTTATTAGCGATATATACACTTGTATTTGAAACAGGCCTGCCAATCGGTACAATAACAGGCGAATTATTTTGTA
>JALYZZ010000628.1 GCA_030948675.1 Bacteroidota bacterium
ATAGTCAGCAGGTAGTTGCAACGGCGGAACATCTTCCAGCTTACTCCTCCAATACGCCATTTTTTTATCCATCACCTCGCCTTCTAAGAAGCGACGTTGCCAGATGGCATAATCTGCATATTGTAAGTGCAATACAGGTAACTGTGGTTGCCTGCCATCTTCAAAAGCGCTATATAACTCAACCACTTCTTTTACTAAAATAGAAGTAGACCAACCATCGGAGGCGATATGGTGTACTGTTAGAACTAACACATACTCCTGCTCCCCAATTGTAATAAGAGCAGCACGAAGCATATCATCTTTCGACAGATCAAACGGCTTTTTAATCAACTTCTGTACGAATTGCCGTAACCCTTCAGCATCATTTTTATAGGCTGAACCGTCCAATTCGGCCATCAGCCATTCGTCTGTGTTCTTAACACGCTGGTAAGATTCACCTTCTTCTTCAAGAAAAATTGTTCTTAGTACTTCGTGCCGATTAACAACCGTTCTTAAAGCATAAACTAAGGCAGCTTTATTGAGTTTACCTTTTAACCTTAAAACAGACGGAATATTGTACTGAACGCTTCCTTCTAATTTATCAATAAACCACAACCGCTCCTGGCTAAAGGATAGCGGTATATGTTCGGGACGCGTTTGCACCTGTACAGATGGAAGCAATACGCCTTTTGTTAAGTTATGAAGATGAGCTGCAAGATCTGTTATGGTTGAATAAATAAATAAATCCTTGATGGCTAACTCTACTTCAAGCTCTTTTCGAATGGCAGATATTACCCTCATTGCTAATAATGAGTGACCTCCCATTTCAAAGAAGTCATCGTGTACGCCTACCCGTTCGATACCTAATAGCTCCTGCCAGATGTTTGCCAGTATTTTTTCTGCTTTTGTAAACGGTGCTTGATAGTTAAGCTTGTTGACCAAACCTTTATCCTGTCGCTGGCTTAAAAAAAGCCTGTCAACCTTTCCGTTAACAGTTAATGGCAGTTGATTGAGCGCCATAAATTCTGCAGGAACCATATAATCAGGCAAGCGTTGCAAGAGCAATGTCTTGATTTCTTTTTGCAGCAACAGACTGATGTCGTTGAAGAGCGGGGTATTTGTAAGACGAGTGTCTGCAATTTGTCCTTTGGTAGTATAAGGCTGTTCGATAAAATTATTTGAACGACTTTTTTCAAATAACACATTCACTTTAAAAGGATCTTCATCGACAAACAATTTGTAGTGATAACCCTCTTCCTCTGCCTTAGCAAAAAGCTGGTTGACTAATTCGCTTCCGCTGTCTTGTTTTTCAATTACAGATATAATATCACCTACCGTAGTAACTGTTTTATCGTCTAAAGCCTTATTTAAAAGTCTTTCTTTACTTAAACGGGGGTTTGGAATATCTTTTACTGCAATGGTTGCTATACCTTGTTGAAGTTGATCGATGATATTGTGTTGATCACCCTGTTGCCATTTTTGCCATTCGGGTATAATTGTCTCGGCAGTAATGCTTACATAAACCAGCACATTATACCTGTATAAACTCAATTCGTTTTGGTACGATGCATGTTTCCATTGAATATCAACATGCGTTATTTGAGGATAAATAGACTGTAACCGGTAGAAATATTCCGGCGAAAAACAAAGCTCCTCCTCCTTCAATACATCTTGCTGAACTGCCCAATTAAACTCTTTTACATTTACAGAATGCTGAAATTTGCTTATAGCCAACCGACCTTTAAAAGACTGGAGCAACCTGTTATCTCTTATATCACCAATGACAATTTTTCCCTGGCCTTTCAACAGTGATATGCATTTGCCAATTACATCCGTCATGTATCCTTCACCAGGAAAATATTGAGCAACAGAGTTGATAATAACGGTATCAACTTTTTCATTTTCGTCTAATGCAACTTCATGTGCTGCCGCTACTTTAAAAGCTGTTTCACCGTAATTTCTTAATCCTCTGCTGATCCTGTTTTTTATCTGACCGAGAGAAGATCTTGAAAAATCTGTGCCGATGTATTTATTTATTTTACCCGCTAACTGATAAAAAATTAAACCTGTTCCCGAACCTATTTCTAATACATTTTGAGGTTGCTGAGATAGTATAAAATGAGTTATATCCTCTAACCATTCTCGCATTTGAGATTCGGGAATTGCTTCCCCGGTAAAACTATCTTTCCAACCTACAATATTAAATTCAGGGTCTATACTTTCATCATCTTCCGTTGCTGAGTATTCGGTTTCATATACTTCACTCCATGTCGATACCCTCGATTTATAAAGTTCGTTCTCCTTTATTTTCAAAACCTCCTCTCGTGGTACGAAATAATTGACTAGTTTACTTACTGAACCAGTGGCATCTTTTTTTACAATAACACAATTGTTCTTAACAATATCTAATTCGTTCAATGTAGTTTCTATCTCACCTATTTCTATCCTATACCCTCTTAGTTTCACCTGATTGTCTATTCTGCCGAGATATTCGATGTTGCCATTCGGCAGCCATCGGCCTAAATCTCCTGTTAGGTAGAGCGTTGCTCCTTCTTCTTTACTAAACGGATTTCTTACAAATTTTTGTGACGTTAAAACCGGCTGTTCCAGGTAGCCTCGCGCTAGCCCGGAGCCAGCTATGCAAATCTCCCCCGCAACTCCTACCGGCACCAGTTGATTTTCCTTATTAACAATGTATATAGCAGTGTTGGCAATAGGCTTTCCTATCAATATAGGTTGATCTTTTCTTAATTTATATACTGTACTGTACGTTGTATCTTCTGTTGGTCCGTATAAATTCCTTACTTCAATTCTTTCCGTGTCTAATTCTTGTTGCACATGTACTGGTATGGGCTCTCCAGCCATGTTTATCGATGTGACATTGCTTAAAT
>JALYZZ010000653.1 GCA_030948675.1 Bacteroidota bacterium
CCACCGTCCTCCTCATCCATTAATTGCAAATGTTAGCGGATTCAGTTTCCCCAGTGGGCATTCTTTTTCGTCGTTTACTTTCGTTGGTATGATTATCTATATGCTGTGGCAATCTAAAGTGAGCCGGCCTGTAAAATATGCCGGAACAACCGCATTGTTTATCCTGGCAACTATCATTGCATTTAGCAGAGTTTATTTGCAGGTGCATTATGCAAGTGACGTAATCGCAGGTTTTTGCCTCAGTTTTGTTTGGTTAGCGCTGTGCATATATGTTCTTGGAAGAATGAATAGAAAAGGCAGACTGTCGAAGAATGCGGTTACATAAACCCTGCATCTCTGAAGGCTACATGCACATTATTAAACCTGTCATCGCCGTTGATTTTTTTTTAAGTATAATAGTTTAAAGCCAGATAGTAAAAGAGTGTGCGTTGTTGCTGACGCTATATTCAATCTTCAAACTACTACTTTCACAAATTTGTTGTACTACTGCCAGCCCAAGCCCCGTACCTGTAGACTGTCCTCCTCGTTGAAACCTTTGAAATATGAGGGATTTATCAAAGGTTAGCGCCGCGCCGCTATTGGTAATGGAAAACGTTTTTTTATTGAGTTGACCTGTAATGTAGCCCCCATTAATATTGTGTTTAATAGCATTGCTGAGAAGATTATTCATCAGTATTTCAGCTAACTCTTCATTAATATTTATGTACACGTCTTCCACATCAAAACTTACTTCCACATTTCTCGTTTTCATCAACTCGTCAAACTGCAGCAGCTTATCCTGCAATAGATTTTTCAGGTTCAATTTATTCAGGCTGCTATACTGTTCATTATTGATCTTAGTCAGTAACAGCAGTGTTTGATTTAGTTTGCTAAGCCGCCCTGCTGCGTTGTAGATCGCTTGTAGTTGATCCGCTTGCTTTTCATTAGAAGATTGCAGCAGAATATCAAGTTTTGAATGAATGATAGCCAGCGGTGTTTGCATCTCGTGCGATGCGTTGTCGGTAAAGGTTTTCATCGTTTCAAATTCTTCGCTGATGCGTTTGGTCATTACCTCTACCGATGCATTCAGCTCATTAAATTCATCAATATCTGTCGACTCCAGCTCAATCGGCGCTGCTTTTTTTACGTCGAAAAACCTTAAAGCTTGCAGGGTTTTCTCAAAGGGTTGCCAAAGCGTAGCCAACAAAAAACGATTGATAAAAGATATAACAAGCAGCAAAAGCAAAATAATTGCTGCCGTAACTATAACAATTACTTCCAGCAGATCTTCGGCCTCCACCTGAGATTTCATTACGATAGCTTTATATAATACACCATTTACTGCTATCGGAAAGGTCAGCATTCTTACCGGGTAATCTTCCTGTTGTTTGGAGTTGAAAACACTTGAACTGATAATGGCTCTTTTTGGGTGTTCAGATCCTGCGGCTTCAAACTTTATTTGTTGGCCACGATAGGCAGATTCATTTGGAAGCGAATGTTTTTGCTGTACATATTCATTTATTTCAAGTTCTTCGACTTTCAAATCCTTGTCGAGTTGCTTCAGTAAAATTGTGCGAATGATGAAGTAGTAGCTCATACTACTTGCCAGCAGAATGACGGCGGCTGTTATGTAATTAGCCCTGTTATATCTGGTTAGCAACTTCATTGATCGCTAAATTTATACCCCATTCCATATACCGACTTTATATAATCTGCACAGTGCTTTTCCATCAGCTTTTTTCTCAGGTTTTTAATGTGGGTGTATATAAAGTCGTAGTTGTCGGCCACATCCATCTCGTCTCCCCACAGGTGCTCTGCAATCGCATTTTTTGAAATCACTCTTCTTTTATTGGCTACAAAGTATAATAGCAATTCAAACTCCTTTTTGGTTAGGTCAAGCGGGCTGTCAGTATAAAATGCAATCTTGGCATTGGTATCTATAGTGATTTCATTAAACCTGAGAATGGAGCTTCCATTGAAGTTTTTACGCCGTATGATTGCGCCTATTCTTGCACTTAGTTCTGACAGGTGAAATGGTTTAGGCAGATAATCATCCGCCCCCAGTTTTAGTCCTTCAACCCGGTCTTCAACCGAATTTTTAGCTGAAATGATCAATACTCCTTCCAGCTTATTATTTTGCTTCAACTGTTGTAGCAGCGAAAGGCCGCTGCCGCCCGGAAGAGAAATATCAAGCAGAATGCAGTCGTAGTCGTATAGCTCAATTTTGTTTATGGCTGTATTGTAATCGCTTGCAGTTTCGCATATATAATTTTCATCTCTCAGGTAGCTTACCAGGCTCAGCATTAATTCAGCTTCGTCTTCTATAATTAAAATTTTCACAAATGCAATTTTAGATAAAATGGGAATTTAAAATGCGGCAATTGAGATAAACTTTTTAGAAAGGGCCATCTTTTGCCGGAAACGATCTTTCATACTTTATAGCCAAAACTCACCGATATAATCTTTAAAAGTCGATTTCAATGTTGAATGCATCAAGGCAGCGATCAGCAGTTTTGTATTTCTCCCGATGACTAAAATAAGAATTTAAAATTGAAGAAAAACTGTAGAGGGACACGCAACAGATGTACTGGGTGGGTACGGCCCAAAAGTTGTAAATCATTAGCTTTTGTAAATGTAAAAAGATAAATATGAACAGCACTAATGGAATGGCGGAGAAGTACGAAAAATTGAAAAACCTTACAGAAGGGGATTACAAAGCCTTTTTATACGACTGCGACGGTACTTTAGCCGATAACATGCAAGACCACAAACAAACTTATGTAAAGGTGGCCGCAGATAGGGGAGTAGAGATAGATCCGAAAATAGTTGATGAACTGGCAGGGTACCCAACTGAAGAAGTAGTCGGCGAGATAAACAAACGATATGGCAGCGATTTAGATCCTAACGAATTCGATAAAGCAAAGTCTGCCATGTTTGAAAAAGAATTTATACCTAAGTCAAAGCCTATAGAGTTTGTGGTTGATCATTTAAAAGACAGCGCCGGAAAATACAAAATAGCTGTAGTGTCTGGCAGCGCAAAAAAGACAATAGAAAAGACACTTGACGTATTGGGTATTAGCTCGCTGGTAGATGTAATGATCTGTGCAGGTGATTACGAAAAGGGTAAACCTAACCCAGAGCCTTTTTTAATAGCTGCAAAAAAACTAGGCATTGAACCTGACAGGTGCATTGTATTTGAAGACGGAGAACCTGGTGTGGAGGCTGCTAAGAGGGCGGGAATGAAATCAATAAGAATTGATCAGTTGTAATGTTAGGTGCAACCTTGCCGTTCGTGGCGCCATCTATACTACTGGTTTTTCATAGAATATTGGATAAAACTGGGCAGGATTTCTATCCAGCCCTTTTTTTATTTTTAACCCTTTTTCAACAGGATGAGCATTTAGAAACAAACATCAACCATACAAATTGATAGGCATTTAACGAAACCAAATCAACTACCGATACGAAACATTAATCTGTCCGGCATATATCTTCGGAACTTCTTTCGATGAAAATGTAGCAATCACCCTTCTAAAACGTTGCCGGAGGCTGGTTTTAATTTCGATGAAAAAATTATCGATTTGAAATAATTCATACTTCTCTACCTGGTTCACTCTTTCCGTAACTTTTTTTGCATCAAAAATTGCAGCTTTTTTCTGCTCTTCGTCCAGGCTGTTAAACTGTTCAACTGTCATTGCTCCTGTTTATTAAACGTCAAGTAAGAATTATGCCAGTAGATGAATAATTGAGAGAAATTGAGCGACAAAGTATATAGGTTAATAAAGTTGAATAGGTAAAAGTGAGTGTCACACCTATGTTAAGTAAAGATTAAATATTCGCTACCGAAAAACTCTTCTCGTTCTAAAAAATCAACACATACTTATACCCCATATTGTGAAGAAAATTTTCCATAGTTGCTTTTGATTTTGCATCTGCCTTTGGTATTATCTCTTGCTGCAACGCATTTTCAATCATTTTTCTCCGGGCGCTTGCTTTCACCAATATTACCTCTTCATTAGACCATTCACCTCTTTCTACAAACGTTTCAAAATCTGACGGATTTATAATTGCATCTAAGATTTGGGCTTTAGGCAAATACATTCGCAATGTGTCATTTTTAATGGAAACGCTCGTATCAGTTAGCAAAGAAAGATTAGTACCTGCAAGCACTTTTCCTCTGCCTATCAGCACCAGTTGCTTGTCAGCGGATGGCAGCAGGGGAATGTGGGCGAGCCTGTTAAATCCATTTACAAATGCAGATCCTTTTGTCTTTATCGTAGTATCTGCTACCACTTCATCGTACGAAGTGTAAGAAATCAGCTGACCTATTGATTTAATTTCTTTGATAAGGATAGGGGTTTCATCTATTGCAACAGGTTCCGACGAAAAAATTTTTTTCATTCCCGGAACTACCATTTTTGTCAGCACCAGGTATGCAGCAAAAATGATCAAAATAGAAAAAAGTATTTTTGGTGTCCTTCTCATTGCACCGAATTTTTAGGAATCGTTCCGTTGAAGTTAATGCTGATGTTTTCGTAGCCAAGCCTTTTTAGAAAGTTTGTTACAAACGTTGATGTATTTACTTTAGCCTGGTTTAGTATTCCCAGTGAGTCGATGCTGTTTCTTATTTGCTGTTCAGCTTGTGCAGCCAGTGCGTCTCTATCCTGGCTTTTAAACTTATCTCTCAATATTCCCACCTCTTCAAACTCTGTTTTTATACCCTCGGGTGGTATACTTATGCTAATCACTTTTGGTTGCGGCAGTGACACCTCGATGTTTTTACCTGTAATGGTAAAGCTGTTCTTGTCAATTGCACTCATGTCAATTCCTGCTTTTATATGTGCCTCGCAGCTCATTAGTATTTTTCTGTCGCCCACTTTAAACCATGTTTTATTGTCGCTTGCTTTAATCACTTTTGTTACGGTGTATTCTACAGTTGCCAGATCACTCATTTCTTTTAGCGTAAGAACGCTCGGTTTTTCCTCGTCTTTATTTTTTTTGCCGCAGCCCGCAGCCAGCAGTAACAATACAATAAACAGTTTTTGCATGTTGATGATTAAAATTGAGAACAAAGTTAATTGTACCTGCAGCGTTGTGCTGATATTCTATTCGTGCCTGTGACGGAGCTTACCCTGCAGCTTCAATATTTGTTTCAACTTTTTTAAAGCATAAGTGCTCTTTTGGTTGAAGCAAAGAAAATGATGACGGGGGATCAAGGCATGTAGCGGTATGTGTTTTAAAAGCATCTTTGTGAAATGAAGAAATATGCGGT
>JALYZZ010000661.1 GCA_030948675.1 Bacteroidota bacterium
AGGTTGCAGACCGCCGAGTCTTTTAATTTATTGAAGAAGTTAATGGTTCAGGATCCCCCGATTTTCGACGATCCATACGAGTATAGACGCATTTTTATCCAGTTCTCAGATACGTTGCCGCTAGCAAAAACTCTTTTCCCGGAGATACTGCAATTAGCCTCGCTGGAGGATTATAAGCCACTTGTTAACTCACTTCTTAAGGCACTGCTCGACAGTGGTTATCTGAAGGCAGAGGATTACGAAAGTTATTTTAGTAAACTATATTTTGATGCTAAAGTTGAGTTGAAAAAGCAGCAGAATAAAGACGAAAAGTTGCTGGATGGAGAAGATGACCACTCATTGGACCTGGAAGATGATGAACACGATTATAAAGCAGTCTTTACAAAAAATAGGAGTAAATCGACAGCGTCCTCCCTTGAAGATTATGCCGTCTTATTAATGCCTTTTTATGACAAACTCCCTTCCGTTCCAAAATATTTTCAGAAGCTGTTGCAGTCAAAAGAGGTGAACGTACAGTTGATAGCAGCGAGGCTATTGACTGAAAAAAGCAAGCCGGTTCCGGATAGTCTGTACTTTTCAATAGCTGCTCACGACAAATACAGGGTAAAGTTGTACACGGTGCTAAAAAAAATTAAAAGACCTGATCTTTTTCCTGCCAGGTACAGAAGTCAGGAAATGATTGCAAAGGCATTGCTACTTAGCAATAAAAAATACACGGAGTTTGCTGCCATTCAACTGGTTGAAAAACGTTTGCTGCAACTAAAAGGCGTAAAAGGGTATGCTTATCTTTTTAAATACAAAATACAACCAGACGATGACTGGAAAATTGCAGTGAGTGGATTGCAACCGTTAAATGCAAAAGAGGTTAGCACAACAGCCGATTTGGTACAACTAACGGATAAAAAGCTGAAGCCGTATGAAGACGTAGCAAGTCAATTTAATGAACAAATAAAGCGAATGCTTTTTTCGCAGCACAAGAGCGCGCGAAGATTTTTTGAGCGCAACAACTCCTGGGGTTTTTCTGACGGCAGTTTAGAATATTAAATTAAGCGACACCTTCAAGACTATATGTGTCTGTACTAATCTGCAACCGCCTTTGGTATGCTTGCAATAAGCCTTTGTGTATAGGTTGATTGTGGATTTGTATACAATGCTTCAGCCTCGCCGCTTTCAACTATTTTACCCTTATTCATCACCATTATTCTGTCGCTTATATATCGCACTACAGAAAGATCATGAGATATAAATATTGAGGTAAAACCGAATTCTTTCTTCAGGTCATTAAGCAGGTTTAGCACCTGTGCCTGTACACTTACATCAAGTGCTGATACACTTTCATCGCAAATAACAAAAGACGGATGAAGTGCCAGTGCCCTTGCTATTACAATTCTTTGCCGCTGACCGCCGCTTAACTCATGCGGGTAACGGTTATAATGTGCCGGTGTTAGATGAACCTTTTCAAGCAATTCAATTACTTTTTCTTTCTTTTGGCGCTTATTTATTGCTATCCCGTGTACTTCCATTGGTTCAGCTATCGCTTCACCTATTGTCATTCTAGGGTTTAGCGATGAGTAGGGGTCCTGAAAAATGATCTGCATATCTTTTCGCATCCGCATCAAGGTGCTTCTGCCTGCTTTTGCCAGCTCTTCATCTTTAAAGACAATACTTCCTGCTGTCGGCTGTATCAGTTGCAAAATGCTTCTGCCTAATGTACTTTTGCCGCAACCGGACTCTCCCACAAGACCTACTGTTTCTCCATCGTAAACAGTAAAACTTACATCGTCAACTGCTTTCACAAAATCTGTGGGCTTTCCAAATAATTTACTTTTTGCAGGAAACCAGACTTTCAAATTTTCTACCGTCAGCATGGGTTTATTTTTCCTGCCAACATCAACCTCATTTGGTTGTTCTTTGCTTGCTACGTACTGATGAATGTCAGTCAACCTTCCATCAATAAAGTCACTTACAACCGGCAATCTTTCTCCCTTTGAGTGCAAGGCGGGTCTACATGCAAGAAGGGCTTTAGTATAGGGATGTACAGGATTTTTATAAAGTTCTCGAGGCAAACCTTGCTCAACAATAACTCCTTTGTACATCACTATTACTCTATCAGCCACTTCTGCAACAACCCCCAAGTCGTGAGAAATAAAAATCACCGCCATGTTCTGTTGCTGCTGCAGGTTCTTAATAAGCTGAAGTATTGTTTTTTGTACTGTTACATCCAACGCTGTAGTCGGTTCATCACAAATAAGCAGCGAAGGATTGCAGCTCATGGCCATAGCAATCATTACCCGTTGCTTTTGGCCACCACTTAGCTGATGAGGATAGCGGTTATAAATAAAGCGAGGATCGGGAAGCTGCACACTTTCAAACAATGCAATGGTTTTTTGTCTTGCTTCATCAGTAGAGATTTTTTGATGAAGAATAATGGCTTCCAGCACCTGGTTGCCACAGGTATGTACAGGATTTAAAGAAGTCATCGGCTCCTGAAAGATCATTGCAATCTCATTGCCCCTGATATTTCTTATATCGCCTTTCGATGCCTTTAGTAGATTTACACGAGCACCTTTCTTGTTTGTAAACCAAATTTCTCCGGTTTTATATACCGCAGGCGGAGAGGGCAGCAATTGTAGAATTGACAGAGCGGTAACCGACTTACCTGACCCCGATTCTCCAACTATGGCAACGATTTCACCTCTTTGCACTTCAACAGAAATGTCTTTTATCGCTGCATTTGTTATTCCGTTGGCTACAAAATCTATTTGAAGGTTTTGTATAGATAGTAATCGCTCCATTTTAACATGTGTGAGTCTGCTTGCCAATGTCTTAAAAACGCAAATGCCTTACTGTTAACCCTCCATTCTGAAGCTGCTTTAGCGACGATATGCCTATATTAAGATGTTTATCAACAAAATTTTGTGTTACAGAGGCATCGCTTTTTTCGGTCTTTACACCCTCCGGAACCATCGGCTGGTCACTTACCAGCAATAAGGCGCCGGTAGGAATTCTATTAAAAAACCCAACCGTAAAAATGGTAGCTGTCTCCATATCTATAGCGTAAGCCCTTATTCGTTGCAGGTATTCTTTAAACTCTGTATCGTGCTCCCATACCCGGCGGTTCATTGTATACACTGTTCCCGTCCAATAATCCACTTCGTACTCTCGTATAGTGGTTGAAATGGCTTTCTGCAATGCGAATGCCGGTAATGCGGGCACTTCCGGCGGGAAGTAATCGTCTGAAGTACCTTCACCTCTGATTGCTGCAATTGGTAAAATCAGGTCTCCAATCTTGTTTCTTTTTTTTAAACCACCGCACTTGCCAAGAAATAAAACTGCTTCGGGTTCCACTGCCGACAGAAGGTCCATTACTGTAGCTGCCCCAGGGCTTCCCATTCCAAAATTGATAATCGTGATGCCGTTAGCACTAGCACATTGCATGGGGCGGTCTTCGCCTACAACCTGCACGTCATGCAAGAAGGCAAACATTTTTACATAGTTCGAAAAGTTAGTGAGCAAAATATACTTCCCAAAATTTTCGAGTTTTTCTCCTGTGTATCGGGGTAACCAGTTTTCTACAATTTCTTTTTTAGTCTTCATTATTATTTTTCGTTTTCATTCATCATTCATTCCCAGGCAAATAACCCGATTCTGTAAATTTAGCAAATACTTTTGTTTGATGATTACTATAACTTATCCCACACCTGCGTTCAAAATAAAAAAACAAGGCGGCAAGGATATTATTTTTGATGATTGCAGGAAACAGTGGGTGCAGCTAACGCCTGAGGAATGGGTTCGTCAAAATTTCTTGCAGTATTTAATCCAGGTAAAAAAATATCCCTATTCGTTGATTGCTGTAGAGCGTGAGATAGTACTGGGTGATTTGAGAAAACGTTTTGATATTGTTGTCTTTAAAAACGCCGCCCCATGGATGATAGTGGAATGTAAAGAAATGAAAGTGGAGCTAAGCGACGCGGTAATAAGACAGATACTTAATTACAACGTTGCATTGCAGGTAGAATACCTGGTAGTAACGAATGGAAAATCAACTTTTGCATTGTATATTCAACAGGGCAAATTCGATTGGCTAACAGCCCTTCCAGACTTTTAAAAACCAAAAAATGACCGAGCTAGAGAGGCAGATAGAAGGGTTGACTGCACAATTGCACGAGCTAAGAGGCCTGCAAATACAAATGAACCACCAGTTGGTTTTGGCAGAAAGGGAACTGGAAAATTTAAAGGCACTGCTTAATCAACAAGAAGAGAGTACAAGTGGGCAGTCGAAGTTCATTATCTCAGAACCGGTTAAAGAGGCGCCACCCATGCCTTACGTTGTGCAGGCAAAATTAAACAATGACCAAAAAAGGATCGACCAGCAAAAAAAGCCATTTTATGTAAACCGGGAAATGGAGGATTTTATTGGTACCAATGTTATAAGTAAGATTGGTATACTGGTAACAATTATAGGCGTTTTTATAGGCGCAAAATATGCAATAGATAATGAACTTATAAGCCCCTTTGTGCGGATACTTGCTGGCTATCTGGCTGCAGGTGTTTTAATTTTTATTGCATTCCGCCTTAAGGCAAAGTACGCCTATTTTAGTTCCATTCTGGTTGGGGGAGGTCTCTCGGTCACCTATTTTATAACCTATATAGCTTATAGTTTTTATGGTTTGTTTGCGCTTTGGGCGGCTTTCATCATAATGGTTTTTGTAACTGCAGTATCGGTAGTGATTGCCTTGTGGTACAATCAAAAAGTGATAGCATTACTGGGCCAGGTTGCCGCATATGCAATACCCTTTTTGCTTAGCAATGGGCAAGGTAATATATTTGTTTTATACAGTTACATCACCCTTATCAACTTTGGTCTTCTCCTGCTGTCATTTAAAAAAGACTGGAAACTTCTATACCACATTGCTTTTTTCTTAACCTGGCTGATCTACTTTTCGTCTATGCTTTTTATAGAAAAGATGACAGGTAATTTTGCTGCTGCCTTATTTTTTTTAACCGTGAATTTTGTTACTTTTTATATTACTTTCCTCGCTTATAAGGTTTTTAAAAAGGAGCTTTACCAGGTTGGTGAAATTGGTATTTTATTGTTCAATGCGCTGTTCTTTTTCTTTCTTGGCACAACGCTCATTAATCAGCAATTTAACAATGTCCATTTTCTTACATGGTTTACTATCGCCAACGCCTGTATTCATTTTGCCACCGGTTATCTTATCTACCGTTTAAGACTGGTTGATGAGAGCGTGTTTCAGTTTATTGTGGGCTTGGGCCTTTTATTTGTTACAGTCGCTGTTCCCATAGAATTAGATGGAAATTGGGTAACGGTGCTATGGACAGTTGAAGCTGCAGCATTGGTCTACGTAGCCAGGAGTACAAAGCGCCAATTATATTTGAAGATTTCCTTGCCCCTTATTGCTATTTCATTGATCAGTCTTGCACAAGATTGGGGGCAGCAATACGACTACCTGAGAGATCAGCCGGTTTCCCGCGTTAATATGTATACAACTCCTTTTGCCAATATTAATTTCACCCTCTCTCTTTTTGTCTGTGCCTGTCTGGGTTTTATCGGTTTTGCCACAAATAAGTTCGATACAATATCCACGCCTTTCGTCAAAAGCTTTTTCTGTAAAGTTTTACCCATTGCTTTTTTAGTTGTTTTTTACCTTACGCTTTTTAACGAGATACATTTTAGTTGGGATGAAATTATCGGTCTCTATCACACTAAGGCAGCTATCTTTTATCAATCGATTACACTCGTTATATATTCGTGTATGTATGTGTCGATGTGGCTTTTCATTAATAACACGTATATTAAAAATGTTGCGCTCCACCATTTATTGATTGTATTAGCCTTGTTTGTTGATACAGCTTTTCTTTCTAAGGGTTTAATTGCCATTGGAGACCTTCGGCAACTATACATTGATAAGACTGCAGGAGCTTCGTACCTGCTACTTATGATTCGCTATTTTTCTTTCGCTGCCCTTGCTATTATGTGGCTTAGCGCATGGAAAGGATTACACGTTTTCAAACCTTCATCTGTTTTGCAGCGCAGAGTTTCTACCGTTTTTAGCATTACGCTGCTTACAATTATTTCCAACGAATTTATTCACTGGATGGATTTATCTGGCTACCAAAATCAATATAAGCTCGGTCTTAGCCTTATTTGCGGCGGCTACGCGTTGGGGCTCCTTTTTGCAGGAATGGTTAAAAATAAAAAGCACCTTCGAATTGCTGCAATTGTACTTTTTGGAGGCACATTGGTAAAGCTATTTTTTTACGACCTCGCTTCCTTATCTACTATTTCAAAAACAATTGTATTGGTACTTTTGGGCACACTACTGTTGCTGGCTTCATTTCTTTATAATAAGTATAAGGACCTGCTTTTTTCCAACGAAGAAACGAGTGTCTGATATTTCATCTTTTACCATTTGCACTTATTTTGGGGATACGGGCAATATAACATTCTTTCACGTCGTTGTGTCCCCTGCCGGTACTTCTAAGACTATTAGCAATTTTGGTTTTAATGGATTTGATCAAACTATTACATCTATTTTTGTTGTCACAGGCAGTTGTAGCGGAGGTTTTTTTGTAAGAAAGATCAATTAAAATATATTTTTCACGCAGCTATATCAGTCTATATTTACTCTTTAGAAGCTGGAATAGACTTTTACGGCTTTCCTGTTCCTGTGCTTCGAATACCAGAAATTTTGTTTTTACTAAAAATGTTTAAATAGTCAACCAGAAGCAGTATGTAGTAGAAGATTACTCAAGTTTTTATTTTAAAAGGTGAAAAATGTAATTGTGCAGATAACCTGCACAAGAACCACATTAATTTCAACGTTTAAATAATTCTTCTATTTTTACAATTAATAATTTAAACATTTTGTTGGGATGAAACCAAAAACGCTTAGAAATTCTGCGGTTCTATTACTTGCTCTATCATTAGCTACAAAAGCAAAGTCTCAAACTGACAACACAATCAATGTAGTTACATCGGCGGTACCCTTTCTAAGGATATCTCCTGATGCACGCGCAGGTGGCATGGGCGATGTAGGCATTGCCACGACCCCTGATGCCAACTCTGCTTTCTGGAATCTTGCAAAAACACCTTTCGCGGCTAGTCGCACCAGTATATCTACAACCTATACTCCGTGGCTAAAAGACCTTGGGCTAAATGATGTTTACCTAGCATCACTTGCAGGATATCACCAACTCGATGAACAGCAGGCCATCTCTGCTTCTATACGGTATTTTAGCCTTGGTAACATTCAATTTACTGACTTTGCCGGTAATGATTTACAGTCATTTCGTCCCCGTGAGTTTTCGGTAGATTTTGGTTATAGCCGTAAGGTTAGTGAAAAGTTAGGGGTTGGTATTGCCTTGCGTTATATCAATAGCAATCTGGCGGGCGGTCAGGCAATAAACGGGGTTTCGTATAAAACAGGTACTGCGGTCGCTGCCGACCTTTCATTGTTTCACAACGGTCTCAGTACATCGGGGCAGGGACTAAACTGGGGCGTTACTTTAAGTAATTTAGGTTCTAAAATCTCTTATACAAGCGATGCCCAGCAAAAAGATTACATCCCTGCAAATCTTGGAGTTGGTGCAGCATATACCTGGGTATTAGATGAAACAAGCAAGTTTACCGCTGGTCTTGACATCAATAAGTTAATGGTTCCTACTCCGCCGCAGTCCTCCGGCAATCCGGATAGTGCATTGCAGGTTTACAGAAATAAAGGAGTGCTTTCAAGCTGGTTTAGCAGCTTTGGAGATGCCGGTAGCTTTAGCAACGAGTTGAAAGAATACCAGTTTTCAATAGGGGGAGAATATACGTACAACGACCAATTTACTTTGCGTGCGGGTTATTTTTATGAAGACAAACTAAAAGGAAACCGGAAATATTTTACACTTGGTGCAGGCTTAAAGTACAATGTCTTTGGACTTAACTTTTCTTATCTAGTGCCTTCCGGCAACGGAGTTAACCGTAATCCTTTATCAAACACATTACGGTTCAGTCTCGTATTCGACCTTGATAAAAATACAAATGGTGGAGGTGCTGGCGCAACTGCACAATAAATGGCAAATTAAAATTGTTCATCACACAAGCGAGGGTATGCTACCTTCGCTTTTTTCATGCAGTGCTAACGCCCTTAAAGAACGCTAATTAAATTAGTACTATGTTTCGAATTGGATCGGGAATAGATTTTCATCAATTAGTCGAAGGAAGGGAATTTTGGCTTGGAGGAGTGGTCATTCCTCATACAAAAGGTGCCCTTGGTCATAGTGATGCAGACGTGTTATTACATGCTATCTGCGATGCTTTGCTGGGGGCACTGTGCCTTGGCGATATCGGTGTTCATTTTCCTGATACTTCAGCGGAATATAAAGGTATTGATAGTAAAATTTTGCTGGAACGTACTTATCAATTAATAAGAAAGGAAGGGTACAAGCTCGTGAATGTAGACACAACACTAACGCTCGAATCTCCTAAGATAAAACCTTATGTAGCAGAGATGCAAAAGGTAATTGCCCGCATTTTGAATGTTGCAGAAAAAGACGTTTCCATTAAAGCAACAACAACGGAAAAAATGGGTTTTGTTGGAAGACAAGAAGGCGTAGTTGCGTATGCCACAGCCTTGCTTCAACAGGTTGATTTTTAACATTCTGCTGTATAACTTACAATTCATCTCTTACGGTCAATAATTACATTTGCTTCAAGTGGATAAACTACTCGTTAATATTGTCAACAAATCGGCTAATCCCTTACCGTCTTATGCAACCACCGGTTCTTCGGGGATGGATTTAAGAGCGGATATACAAGAAGAAATAATCCTTCATCCTTTTGAAAGACGGTTGGTACCTACAGGCTTATTTATAGAGCTTCCGGCCGGTTATGAAGCGCAGGTTAGGCCGCGAAGCGGAATGGCAATAAAGCAAGGCATTACCTGTTTAAACAGCCCCGGAACTGTGGATGCTGACTATCGTGGTGAATTGAAGGTGATTCTGATAAATCTTTCAAATGAAGCGCAAATTATTCGTAACGGAGACAGAATAGCACAGTTGGTGATACAGAAGGTGGAGGTGGTAAAGTTAATCGAGGTATCGGAGTTAAACATCAGTGCAAGAGGCGAGGGAGGATTTGGTCATACAGGTAAGCAGTAAAAAAAGACAATGAAATTTTTACAGGTATTTTTATTTCTGTCGATCTTCATCTTTGGCTGCCGGCCGGCGAAAAAAGTGCAGAAAATACAAGAGGCTATTTCAAAAGTAGACACAACTTCTATAGTTGTAATGTCAGAAAATAAAGCTGACACCAAGACGGTGAATGCGACAACTGGTAAAGATATTTTTGCTAAGGTGATTTCGAATAAGATTGATTTTAATTATTTCAATGGCAAGGTTCGCATTGAGTACGAGGGTAAAGAGGGTGGGGACGAGGCAACTGCTTTTATAAGATTAAAAAAAGACTCGGCAATGTGGCTTTCTTTACGCGGAGCTTTGGGTATTGAAGGGTTCAGGGTTTTAATAACAAGAGACAGTGTCAAAGTGATGAACCTGCTTAAGAAGAACGTTCAATACAGAAGCATTAGTTATTTGCAGGAGGTCACCGGTATTCCATTTGATTTTGCCACAATGCAAGATATGGTAGTTGGCAACCCGGTCTTCATTGACAGTAATGTTATTAGTTATAAAGTAAATGCAAACAACGAAATGTTGGTGCTGATGAGTGGAAGCATATTTAAAAATCTTATTACACTTGATAACACCGATTTCAAAATACTCCATAGCAAGCTGGACGATATTGATATAGCGCGCAATAGAACCTGTGATATAACTTTTGGGAATTATCAAAATGCCGGCGGCATTTTATTTTCTACATCAAGAAAAATTTTATTAGCAGAGCGTTCTAAGTTAGACATCAGCCTTGATTTTAAACAATATTCATTTAATCAACCGATAAGTTTTCCGTTTAATATTCCTAAAAATTATAAAAGGCTTTAATTGCTTGGCCTTCTTTTTATTAAACGGAACGTAAAAATGTAAGCATGATCAAAAAAATAATTTTGTTGTTGTTTTTCTCTCTTGGTTCAGTGCTTTTGTTTGCCCAGCAAACCAAAGAAGAACTACAGCAAAAACAACAGGATTTATTGAAAGAGATCAGAGATTTAAACGCGACCTTAAAGAATATCAGGCATAATAAAAACAGGTCATTAGCAAATTATAATCTGGTAAAAAGAAAGATAGCTGCACGTGAAGAACTAATACAAAATATAAACAAAGACCTTCACATACTTGACAATAATATCTATAAGAATACACTTGAAATCAACAGGCTTAGAAGAGAATTAGATACATTAAAACAGGAGTATGCTAAAAGTCTGATGTTTGCCTATAAAAATCGCAGCAACTACGATTATCTCAGCTTTATTTTTTCTGCTACTACTTTCAATGACGCTGTTAAAAGAATTACTTATTTAAAAAGTTATCGCCGCTACCGCGAACAACAAGTAGCAAATATTGAAAAAACCGAGGATTTGATAAATAACAAGCTGGCAAGTTTAAACAATAGTAAGAATGAAAAAAGTCTTGCTTTGAAAGACCAGAATAGCCAGTTGAAGGATTTGGAAGTAGATAAAAAGGAGCAGAATGAGGAGGTAAATAAACTAAAGACCCAGGAAAACGAGTTTGCGAAGGAGCTAAGAAAAAGGGAAAGCGAACGGAGGCAAATGCAGGCAGCAATAAGTACTATTATACGACGCGAACTGGCAGAAGCAAGGAAAAAAGCAGAGGCGTTGGCAAAGCAAAAAAAAGCAGAGGAAGATGACCGCAGAAAGAGGCTGGCAGAACAACAGAGACTAACCAGGCAAAAGCAGCAGGTGGAGGCTAATAATAACAATGCTTCGGGTAGTAAGAATGATGCTTCTATTTCTGCTGCTGCAAATGAGCCGGTGGCTGGAACCAAACCAAAGACTGCGCGCGTTTATAGTGATCTTGAAAGTACTGATGAGGGAAGAGCTTTGTCTATCAATTTCGAATCAAATCGTGGCAGGTTACCCTGGCCGGTGGATGCAGGGGTACCGACTATACATTTTGGAAACTATACCATACCCGGTACTAAACTGATTGGCAAAAGTGAAGGTCTGTTCATTGCGGTTCCGGTTGGCGCGTCGGTTAAAGCAGTAGCAGATGGGCAGGTTTCCGCCATATTTGATTTAGGAGGTGAGCAGGCCGTTACGGTAATTCACGGTAAATACTTTACTACCTATAGTCATTTGTCATCCGTTAATGTCGGCAAGGGACAAGACGTAAGGCCCGGTACAGTTATAGGTCGTGCTGCAGCCAATGACGATGGCGAAGGGGAAGTCTTGTTTATGGTCACCAATGAGCATAGTGTTTTCCTTAACCCGGAGCAATGGCTAAGAAAAAAATAAACTTGAATTTTATTAATTAACGCCCGTGAAGTGTAGAGGCAATTTGAAGACTAATTTGAGTATCTATTTTTTTACTAAATAGGTTAGTACTCTTTTAAAACGAATTTGCAACTATACAGCAATGCTTTTCAAGTAGTCATTTCAAGGCATCCCTTTTGCAAAGCCGGTTTAGTTACAAATGTTACAAATAGCTGAGCCACCATTTCTTCGGATGGTTAAAC
>JALYZZ010000675.1 GCA_030948675.1 Bacteroidota bacterium
CTTGCTGCCTGCATATTTCGAAGCAGGTAGACTAGAGAGCTATGTAAAGAAACCCATACTTAGTCGCGAGGGAGCTAATATAAATCTTGTACAAGAAGGCGAGCTATTACAGGCTTCAGAAGGAGAATACGGCAAAGAAGGTTATATATACCAGCAGCTATTTACCTTACCCAACTTCAACGGTAATCATCCTGTCATTGGTAGCTGGATAATAGGCCAGGAACCTGCAGGCATGGGTATAAGAGAAGCAAAGAATTTAATAACAGATAATCAAAGCCGCTTCGTTCCGCACCTAATAAACCAACCATAAACTATGAACTTATAACTATCCTACTCTCCATAAAAAGTTGTTTATTATCCTTTGTATTGATGTGCTTTTGAAAGACAAACCTCTAGTGAAATTTGCAACATTGTATAAATAATATTTTGCGAGAAGAAGAAGCAAATCACATTTAACAGTCTGTATATTTACATAGTCAATTAAACGGAGCCTCGCTCCCATGTAAGATGAACCACTACATAGAATTTCTGTTAGCTCGCAGTCGTCAAAGAGTTAAACCACCGCAAATTCCTTCCTCCTAATTTTCTTCAGGAAATGATGCTTTAAGCAAAGACTTAAAAGCAATCTTGTTCGATGTTTGAATTGCTAACAGCACGTTCAAATCATCCAATGTTCAAAAAAGAATAAGTGCTATCTGTTGCCTGCACCACGCTTCTGTTTTATACTAGTTGTAAAACGAGCACTACTATGTATTATAGTATTTGCAACAGTATTAGTTGCTAATCTTTCTTGAACTAACAGGTCAGCTTTTTATTATCTGCTACTGGAATAATTCCTGCTGCTAAAGCCATTTTTAAAACCAACAAATTAGCCAACAAAACTGGAAAAACGGTAAAGACCGCAACTGACACTTTTTGAGTGAACACGCAATCTATTGCCTTTTATTAACCCATCTAAAACCAACAACCATGCAAAATTTTGGAAAAAAACTACTATCCGCATTTGTAGATATTGAAGAGGAAACTGCTCCTGAAACACAAGCACCTACTACACCATTTGGTGCGCAACCGCAGCAAACATACGTAGCCCCGGAAGCAAGTCTTGAAAAGTTTAAAACCTACTTCGACAACTTGTTTAAAGATGCAAATCTTCCCGGCCCAGACTACTACGAGTTCTCCAAGATGATAGAAGCCATGCAAAGCATTCCTGAAGAGAAAACACGTTTCCTGTCTGCCTTTGCCGGCCTTTCCGTACAAGGATTGAACAAGGAAAAGCTTCTTGAAAGTGCAGAGCAATACATCTACATTTTAAATGCGGATGCGGAAAACTTTAATGCTTCTATCAATGCTGCCTTGAACGAAAAAGTTGAATTTAAGAAGAAACAACTTGAAGAGAAATCGCAAAGAATACAGGAATTGACACGTGAGATAAATGACCTGAACAACGAGATTATGGTAATCGGAAATGAGATGAAGGAAAATGAAGAAAAGATAAATAGTAACCTCCATGGTTACGGTGCCGAAAGCGAAAAGTTAAAGGCAAAGATTGAGGCAAACATTCAAAAAATTAGAAATCTTTTATAAAATATTAAATGAAAATTGAAAACAATATAGCGTTAAAGAAAGGCGTTCCCGGCTGGTTCTCTGAACCTAAAAATGTGGCTACCACTGTTATTGGCGTAAGCTTATTTGCCGGCATCGGTTGGTTCATTCTTACTTATGTTTTGCCCTGGATAGTTGGGGTTACATGGAACTTAATCAACCTCGTAATCGGTGGACTAATCTTAGGATTCCTTCTTATGGTTGTTACCAACAAAAAGTTTTGGAGAGCCATCAGGTATTTTTCAGAGTTCGTTGCCAATTATACCATTGGCCTAGCCATCGAACTAAATCCTTTCAAAATTCTCGAATACAAGATAGAGCAAGGCTACAAAGACCGGGACACTTTATACAGGCAAGGGGCTAAGCTAAAAGGCAAGCATTCGGAGTTAATGGATAAGCTAAGTGCCAAAGAAAAGGAAATGAAGCTGAATGCAAATAAGGTAAAAATCATTCAAGCTGAAAAGCCAGGAAGCAAGCAGGTAGACCTGTACGCAAACAGCGTTTTGAGATGTAAAGAATACATAGATAATGTATCGCCAATAGTTGGTGACCTTACTAAACTCATCAAGTTTTCTGATGCTGCTTATGATGAAAGCGGTATCATGCTCGAAGATGCAAAGCTTGATCTGGAAGCTAAGAAAGACCTCTATTATTCTGTTACAACTGGGTTGTCAGCAGTGTCTGCTGCGATGAAAGCATTTAAAGGTGATGATGACCTTAACCGGGATGCAGAAAGGGCACTTGCCATTTTGAAAGTGAACATAGGTGAAAAGATTGGAAACATTAAATCTGCCATTGATGTAACCTCCAGATTTATGGATGATAAAATTTTGGAGGACAAAGCAAAGTCAGCACAAGCCATCGAAATGATAGATGACTTTAACCTGAACAAAGACTTCAACTATACCTCTAAAGCATTGGCAAGGGATAGCAATGCAGGAAAGCTGGCAGGAGTAAATATCCCCGACAGGTATAAAGGCCTGATAGATTAAAAGCAAACAATTTTTAAAATTTTTAAAACGAAATAAAATGTCAGTCAAATTAAAACCCGCAGGAAAAATGTTAATCATTGCGGTAGTTGTAATAGGTGTAATAGTAAGTGTACGTTGGTACCAGGCTCGGCCAAAGCAAGTGGCACAATCAGTAGAAGTAGGCCAGGTAGCACTACCCGATGCACCCGATGCATCATTAGCAGGTAACGCAACAAAACTTGCCTTGCCATCAGATGAAAATGCGGTGAATGGCGGCACACAAATCACCTGGGAAAGAATGGCCTGGAACAGCCAGTTCTCCGGTATGTATGCAAACGGAGGAGTTAGAACAACCAAAGGCGCTTTGTTTGATAAGGCGAAGCTGGATGTTACTTACTTCCGTCAGGATGACTGCAGCAAGCAGATGGCCGACTTAGTAAAGTTTGCGCAGGACTATAAAGGCAATCCCAATACACCTGGTGTGTTAATCACTTTTATGGGCGATGGTATGCCCGCCTTTATGACTTCACTCGCTAAAGAATTGGAGCCTCTGGGACCAGAATATCAACCTATCATTTTGCCGATAGCTCATGGTAAATCTTATGGTGAAGACCAGTTGATGGGACCCATATCCTGGAAACAAGACCCAAAAAGTGCAGTGGGTAAATGTGTGGCTGGTGTGTTAAGAGATGGTGATGTAAACATTTTAATTAAGTGGGCCGGTGACAATGGTATTAAGGTAAATCCTGATGAAACCACTTATGATGCTAATGCAATCAACATCATCGCAGCAAGCGACTTCCTTGATGCTCCGGCAAAATATATAACCGGTTATACCGAGAAAAGAAAAGTAGTTGACAATGGAAAAACAACAGGCAGAGATACAACAGTGGGTGTAGAT
>JALYZZ010000688.1 GCA_030948675.1 Bacteroidota bacterium
TAGCTTAAAAGATAAGGTGATTGTGGTAACCGGAGGAACAGGAATATTAGGTAATTCTTTTGTAGATGCCGTTGTAGAAGCAGGCGGCAAAGTGGCAATTCTTGGTAGGAAAAAAGAAGTGGCCGATGAAAGAGCAGCAGCAATCAATGCAAAGGGCGGTAGTGCAATCGGAGTTGTGGCAGACGTGCTGGATGAGCAGCAACTTGAGGAAGCAAAAGATAAAGTGGTGGATGCCTTTGGTAAAATAGATGGGCTGGTAAATGCTGCTGGTGGAAATATTCCTGAAGGGGTTTTGCAGCCGGAACAAGATATTTTTAAAATGAATATTGCCGGAATGCGAAAAGCAGTGGATATAAATTTATGGGGTACAGTAATACCTACTCAGATTTTTGGAGAAGAAATAGCAAAAACGGGTAAGGGTAGCATTGTTAATATTTCATCAATGAATTCTAAAAGAGCCATTACTAAAGTGCTTGGCTACAATATGGGTAAGGCTGCGGTAGATTGTTACAATCAATGGTATGCAGTAGAATTATCAAGAAGATACGGTGACAAAATCAGGATGAATGCCCTTGCCCCCGGTTTTTTTCTTACCGAGCAAAATAGAAATTTGCTAACAAAGCCTGAAGGAGGATATACTGAGCGTGGAGAGACCGTAATCAGGCAAACGCCTTTCAAACGCTTTGGACATCCGGACGAATTAAAAGGAGCACTTGTTTGGTTACTAAGTGATGCGTCAAAATTTGTGACCGGTGCTATGATTTGCGTTGATGGCGGCTTTTCTATTTTTGGCGGAGTGTAAACGAAAAGCTGCAAAAGGAGATGCCACCGGCCACGACATTCTTATGGTGGTAAGAATTGAAACGGAAAATAAAGATGTTTAATGTTAATTAACTTCAATTTTGATACATTGAAGTCGAAAGTGACAATACATCAAGCTGAAGAAGGTGGGTTATGGGCTGAAGTGCCAGCTCTTTCAGGATGCGTTATTTCTGTTCCTGTTCTCAAGAACAAAGACCTAAAAAAAAGGGTTTCAGAAAAAACTAATGAATGTTGCCGGCATTAGGGATGAAGAGTTATAAGTTTTTTGCACAATAGACGGCGACTGCTTGCGGGGGCTGTTTGTGTTTATATTCTCCTTTTGCCTGTTCCTTACACCTTTACTTTCACCACCAGCTTTTTAATCATTCCCTCTCCAATCTGAGGAGCATGTACATCTTCGGGGTAGAAGATCGCAAACTGCCCCGCCTGAAGGGTAAAATAGGTATCGGGTGTATCGTTATAAAATGTTACATCTTTCTCTGCATTATATTCACCTTTTGGCGACGAAACACGTTCTCTTGCACTCCATCCTATTTGTTCTTTTCCGCTGGGACATACTTGTATATCCAGCCAGTTGTTGTGACATTCAAACTTTGCTTCTTCACGGCTGTAACCCTGTCTGTCTGTTACTCCTGCGTGCAGTTCTGATCCGTCAATGGGATATTTTCCTGGTTCGATTGTTTCGAGATGCAGCCCTTTAATAAATTCAAATGCTTTTGCAAAGCGCGGGTGAAGGCCAACATATCTGTCAGAATTAGATAAAGAATCGATAATCATACTAATAAAATTTTAAAGGTTTAAAATTAAAAACTTCCACTTGGTTGCGAGAGTAAACAACGTGGTTGAAAACTTGTATCTGCGTGGCTCAAGTGATGATTTGTTTACCAACAGTTGAAGTGTGCGACGCAACAGCGATGCTATAAAAAACAAATGCCGGTATCAAAAACAACTTTCTGAAAAAATTAAATCCGCCTGCCAGAAGGCGACGGATTTAATCTGGTTTATATTCATTGTGTCTTATCTCTGTACACGTCCTGACGCATCGCCTTTCATCAGGTCGAGCACTTCTTTGCGTGTTGCATGGTTAAGATCACCGGGAATTGTATGTTTAATTGCAGAAGCAGCTATGCCAAACTCTGCCGCTTCAGTCATGGGCATACCGGTTACAAGGCCATAAATGAAGCCACTGGCAAACGAATCGCCGCTGCCAACACGGTCTACAATGCGCACTTCATATTGCCTGGTGTGGTAAAACTCTTTGCCATCATACACAAGCGCACTCCATCCGTTGTCAGACGCACTATGGCTTTCGCGCAATGTAGATGCAATGTATTTAAAG
>JALYZZ010000712.1 GCA_030948675.1 Bacteroidota bacterium
AAATTTGACAGAACAACTACTAATTTGTTTTTTACAAAACATGCCAGGTGCCGCATGCAGTGCCGGCATATAACGCAGCAGGAAGTAAAAGATATTCTGGTAAATGGCACCATCAATTATAACAAAAGTAATCTGCACGACCCTCAGGGACCTACATATGCGGTAGAAGGAATAACAAATGACCGGCAACATGTAAGAATTATTTTCGCTCCCAAGCAACAGCATTTAACGGTAGTAACCGTTATTGATCTGGAGGTTGATTATGAGTGTAATTGTACTTAATCAGTACAGGTGCAGTGCTATGAGCAAGTTGCTATATAAGAAGGCGCTGCATAGATGAACCTACACAATAGACTTCAATTGAGCTATGACATCAATGGGGTTGGCAGACTTAAAAACAGTGCTGCCGGCAATTAAGACATCGGCACCGGCCTCAACAATTGAAGAAGCATTTTCGAGTGTTATGCCTCCGTCAATTTCAATCAGCACCCGCAGGCCTCGTTCATCAATCATTTTGCGCAATTGTTTTATTTTTTCAATTGTATACGGTATAAATGTTTGCCCTCCAAAGCCAGGGTTTACGCTCATCAGGTTTACAACATCTATGTCGTGCAAAATATCGCTTAAAAAAGATACGGGTGTATGTGGGTTTACCGCAACTCCAGCCTTCATTCCCAGGCTTTTAATTTGTTCTATGTTGCGATGCAGATTGACACAAGTTTCTATATGTACCGATAAAATGTCTGCACCTGCGTTTTTAAAAGCCTCTGCATACTTTTCAGGTTCGACTATCATCAGGTGTACATCACATATTTTATCAGTAGCTTTTCTGATTTGTTCAATCACCGGCAAGCCATAGCTAAAATTAGGGACAAACCTTCCGTCCATCACGTCAAGATGAAACCAATCGGCCTCACTGTCGTTGAGCATCTTGCATTCGTTACCAAGATGTAAGAAATCGGCGGCTAATAAGGAAGGAGCAATGATTGGCATAGTGTTGTTTATATTACAGTTTACAACCTACAAGTTACCCTTTTCAACTTGCAGGTTTTGGATTACTCTTAGAGATACGACTTCCACGGTCAAAGTTTCAGGCATTAACATTAGGCTTTAAACGTTTATCATTCCAGCCTTTTGATCGCATCTGCAGCTTCTTTCAACTGCTTGTCAAGTCCCAAAGATCGTTTGTAGTTTACCAGCGCCTCTGATTTGTTTCCCAATGCCTCGTTGCATTTAGCTTTCCAGTAGTATGCATCAGCATAAGTCTTATTTACGGTTAAAGCAGTTTCAAACGTTTGCAAGGCTTGCTGATAGTTTTTGCTGTCATAATAAATAAACCCCTTTTCCATGTACGCTTCCATTAGCGTATAGTTATCAATAATAGCCTTGTCAAATAATTGTATTGCACGTTTTACATCACCCGTTCTTGCAAAATAAACGCCTGCTATAAAGTTAGCAGCGGCGCTGGTTTCTCTTCCCAGGCCCATAGTCACTACGTTGCGGCTGATCAGTAGCGCCCGTTCATTTTTTGTTTCTGCTAATAAATTGGCAAGGCTTAGCTGCGCATCTACTGAGGGATATATTTTTAGCGCTTTTTCATAACTCCTGATTGCTGCAACAGTATCTCCGCTCTCCTCCTGCAACTGAGCTTTGGTGTACCACAGGCCATTGTTAAGGCTGTCTCTTTTAATAAGGCTGTCTGTTTGTGCAATAGCTTGTTTAAACATTTTCAGGCTGTCATAAGAGTGTACTAATTTCATTCTTAATCCCGCACTATCCGGATTTTCTTTTACCTGCTTGCTTAAGTGATCGATTAACTGAACCTGTTCTGTATTTTCCGGCTTTGCTTTTTTATCATTTCTCTCACAGGAAAGAATGAAGAAAGATGCAACAATGAAAATGAATTTTTTCATGCTGCAAAAATACTTGGCTGAAATCTTTTACCACTGTTTTTCTAATATCAATAAATATTGCAACATTTTTTTTGCAATGCCAAGAATGTTATTAAGCCTTATTTTTGGCAAAAATCAATCTTTTTATGTATCAGGGATTATTATACTTGCACAACCTTGGCCGGTGGATTATTATCATACTGTTGGTAATTGCGATCTTTAAATCATTGGCAGGTATGACAGGCAACAAGACCTTTACTTCAGGCGATAAAAAAATTGGTTTGTTTTTAATGATTACTGCGCATACAATGTTGCTGATAGGACTATATCAATGGTTTGCTGGTCCCTGGGGATTGCATAGCATTCAGGCACATGGGATGAAGGCAGTAATGCACAATACCGTTGCAAGATTTTGGGCTGTGGAGCATGTAACAGGCATGCTGATAGCAATCGTGTTGATAACAATTGGCAGAGGTTCAGCCAGGAAAAATATTAGTGACAAAGTCAAACATTCCCGCTCATTCTGGTTTTATCTCATTGCATTTATAATTATCATAGCTACCGTACCCTGGCCTTTTAGAGAAGTGGCGCGGCCCCTTTTTCCTGGAATGCATTAAGTGTTTCAGCATGGCTCTGGCTATAGCATTTGTTGGCATTCCGATAAGTGCCAGATATTAACTAGTTATTCTTTCAAAATATCTAAATCCGTATTTTTCTTACTCCTTGTTTATCATTTCATCGATCTATTTTGTTGTAAACTTTTGTCCGAAGAAATCTCCCTTGTTCCATGTGGGCTTGTCGGGGTCATTGCACACAAAATAGCCTATCAGGAAGTTTACTTTAACGTGAGTTGTTGCAGCGTTGAAATCAAATGGTTGGTTCATGTCATCCTGAGGAGTATGATAAATAGTACTGCGCCAACCTACATCAGATTTAGATCTGTCGGTAGTGTCTGAAGCAACAGTCATAAAACCACTTTTTATAAATAAAGCAGGAATGCCTTTTTTAATAAAACTATAATGGTCACTGCGAATAAACACCACCTGTTCTGGAAATGGATCCGGGCTAATTTTTAAATCAAGCATTTTAGCCGCTTTTTCTGTTTGTTTGCCAAGGCTTGAATGATTTGCTCCATAGGGAACTATATCAAGAACAGGATGAAAAAAGAAGGGCATGTCAATAGCCAGGTTTGCTACAATCTTTCCATTGCCGATTGTTTGATTGTTGACAAAATAGTCTGAACCAAGTAACCCCATTTCTTCTCCCGTTACAACTGCAAACATTACGGACCGTTTTGGTGCAACGGCGAGGGAACGATAAGCTTTCGCTATTTCTAATAAGATAGCGTTTCCGGAAGCATCGTCGTGTGCACCATTGTATATAGAATCGCCTTTTACAGGAGCTCCAATACCAAAATGATCAAGGTGTGCAGAATATACGACATACTCATTTTTAAGAGTAAGATCAGAGCCTTCGATAACTCCCAAAACATTAGAGCTTTGAATCGTTTCCAGTTTTGTTTTGGAGTGAATATTCGCGGTAATATTTAATGGAAACGAAAGCGATTTGCCTTCTGCTGCTAATGTATATATTGTTTGTAAAGATGTGGCAGCATTTGCAAAAAGCTTTGGTACCGACTCGCTGTTGAATAAGGAAATAGCTTTTAACGCATCATAAGTGTTAGCTGCCCGATCGGCCTGGTTGACCCATTTGTACGACCCTTGTTTGTCACGTCTTACAGATGCTTCCCAGGAACTGCGTCTGTTTGATGGCCCATTAAAACTAATGACACCGACAGCACCTCGTTTTATTGCTTCTCCGTATTTTGCATCTGCTGTAGTAAAATAAGCTCGTTCACTGGTAGGGAAAGTTTTTGGAGCATTATTCAGATACACAACGATCTTTCCCTTAACATCTATATTTTTATAATCGTCGTAGTGGAATTCAGGGGCTGAAATACCAAATCCAACAAATACCAAAGGTGCACTTACACTTGAAGTTGATGAAGCAAAATAGGGACTTAAAAGAAAGTCTTTGCCATAGGTAAGCTGTTCATCGTTGTTGTTAGACCTAAGGATAAAAGTGCACTCAGTGCTGTCAGCAACTCCTTTTTGCAACGGAACCCTTTGAATATAAGAACCGTTAGCACCGGGCTTTAATCCAAGGGAAATAAACTGCGTTTCCATATATTTTAAAGCAAGTGAAAAGCCTCTTGTGCCTGGTTGCCGGCCTTCCACTAGATCGTCTGCCAGAAAAGTCATGGTTCCTTTTATTGCATCGGGGCTTACGTTATTTAAAATCTTTTGTAACTCAGGTGAGTTTTGTGCAACAGCTGCATTAATGAGGAGCTTAATGCAAATAAGAGCGGAAATCAGTGCTTTTTTCATCGCAGGAATGGTGTTTAATTTCGTGAAAAGGTAAATAGGCGCGATAAAAATAGGTGATATTGTTCCTGAAGGCATCTTTATCAAGAATTGTATATTACCAACCATCTCGTGCTATTGGCTTTCTTACCTCTTGCCATTATATTTACCAATACAACGAAATATAATAGTTTGTTAGGGAGGAGACCTTTTTGAGTAAAAAATTGTCACTTGTATTAAATAAATTTGACAGCATCATGTATTGAGTGTCTAGGCACGCAAAATTCTTTCATGTATGCATTTTTGAATATCGGTATTTAAATATGTATATTAAATACCTGCACCTGCAAAAGATGGTAGGGGCAACAATAAAACGACATCATTCTTAAGATTAAAAATATGGCTAATTATCGTTTGCATATTCTAACTGCTTCATTTTTTCTGATAACTTCTTTAGGTGTATCGGCACAAAATATCACTGATACACGTCTTCTTTGGCAACCTGCGATCAGTAAAAATCAAATCGCTTTTATTTATGCTGAAGACTTGTGGGTAGCTAATCTTGATGGTTCCTATCCACGACGAATAACGGTCAGCGAGGGTTCGGAGTCAAACCCGGTGTTTTCTCCTGATGGCAGCATGATTGCTTTTACAGCACAGTATGATGGCAACATAGATGTTTTTATTGTACCAACTGTAGGAGGTGTTCCAAAAAGACTTACGTGGCATCCGGGGGCAGACCTTGTGCGCGACTTTTCACCGGATGGAAAGAAAATACTTTTTGCATCTCAGAGAAATAGTTTCACCAACCGTTATTGCCAGCTTTTTACAGTGGATATAGCAACTGGCGCTGAGCAGCAACTGCCCATACCCAATGCATTTTGGGCTTCTTACAGTCCAGATGGTAACAGCATTGCTTATACGACTATTCCCGATAGGTTTGAACAGTGGAAAAATTACAGGGGCGGTACTATGAGCCGCATCTGGCTGTACGACATAAAATCTCATAACGTAACCGAAATATCAAAACCGGTTGGGGGTAGCAATGATTCTAAACCTGTATGGAAAGGCAATAAAGTTTATTTTAGAAGCGACCGTAATGGTGAGTTCAATTTATACAATTACGATCCTGCCAGCAAGGCGATAACCCAACTTACTACTTACAAAGATTATCCGGTATCGAGCCTGGAAGGAACTGCGGATGGTATTATTTTTTCTCAAGCGGGCTACTTACATATTTATCACCCATCTGCCAACAGTACTTCAAAGATTACGATCGGCATTGCCGCCGATTTGTTAGACCAACGCCAGCGGTTTGTAAAAGGAGATCAGTACATACGTGGCGGAGATATTTCTCCGTCGGGGGCAAGAGTAGTGATGGATTACCGGGGCGAAATTGTTACCCTGCCTGCGCAAAAAGGCGATGTACTTAATCTTACCAATTCACCCGGCGTACATGAAAAAGAACCGGCGTGGTCTCCCAACGGCAAATACATCGCTTACTTCAGTGATGCTTCCGGCGAATATGAGTTGTATATCAAGAACCAGGATGGAAGCGGCCAGCCGAAGGTGATAACATTAAATGGAGCAGGTTTCTATGCAAAGATTCATTGGTCGCCCGACAGTAAAAAAATGACTTTTGTTGACAATGGACGCCATCTATTTATGGTTGATATAGCAACTGGCAAGACGACTAAGATAGCAGAAGATATAAACTACTCCCCTGGTGCCTTCAGAGATCTCTTTGGCAGTTGGTCGCCTGATGGAAATTTTATTGCTTATACTACTATTGCGGAAACGAACTTTCAAAGGGCATGGGTCTATTCATTGTCAGAAAGTAAATCGTATGCACTTACAGATGCATTATCAAACGTTACGGAACCGACGTTCGATCCGTCGGGCAAATACATATACTTATTGGCCAGCACCGATGCCGGCCCGGTTGTCAATTGGTTCGATCAGTCGAGCAATGATATGGAGGCAACTAATTCAATCTACCTCGTCACCTTACAAAAGCAGCTGATCTCGCCTTTTGCTAAAGAGAACGAAACAGAAACAGCGATTGACACTGCCAGCAGTAAAGCGCCTTACAAGGCAGATTCCATTCGGTCAAAAGTGCGGATCGACTGGGAAGGTATTCAAAACAGGATGGTTCCTTTTCCGATTGCAAAAGGGCGGTACAGATCGTTGTCTGCCGTTAAAGAAGGCGAAGTATTTTATCTTTCAGCGGCTGCGCACAATGCTACTCCTACCATGCTCAATATGTACAGCCTTAAAAAAAGGAAAGAAGAAGCAATGATGCCCGCAGACGATTACAAGATTGCAGCCAAAGGTGAGAAAACTTTGTACGTAACAAAAGGCAAGTGGGGCATTGTAGCTACGGGCCAAAAGCCAACGCCCGAGTCTATGATTAACACAAGTTCTATCCAGGTAAAGATCTCACCAAAGGAAGAATGGC
Source organism: Bacteroidota bacterium (assembly GCA_030948675.1). Lineage (GTDB taxonomy): Bacteria > Bacteroidota > Bacteroidia > Chitinophagales > Chitinophagaceae > Segetibacter. The sequence goes on from JALYZZ010000712.1 coordinate 6,714, forward strand.
AAAATATTTTTAACGAAGCATGGCGTGTAAATCGCGATTATTTCTACGATCCAAATATGCATGGGGTAAACTGGGTAGCCATGAAAAAGAAGTATGAAGCCTTACTGCCCGACGTTGCCAGCACCAATGATCTGTACCGCGTAATGCAATGGATGTTTAGAGAACTTTCTGTGGGACATCATCGCTTTGATGCAGTGGGCGACAGGCGAGCCAATCCTGAGCTTGTACCCGGTGGTTTATTGGGGGCTGACTATGAAACATCAGACAATCGATACCGAATCAAAAAAATTTATGGAGGGCTAAACTGGACGCCGGACTTGCGTTCGCCTCTTACCGAGCCTGGCGTTGATGTGCAGGTAGGGGACTACATTTTAAAAGTAAATGGGGCAGATGTTACGGCAGACAAAAATTTGTACAGCTACTTTGAAAATACGGCAGACAAGATCGTAACACTAACGGTAGCCTCTTCTTCAAACGGCAGTAACACACGTACTGTAAAAGTAGTGCCTGTGGCCAGTGAAACAGATTTGCGCAACCGCGACTGGGTAGAAGGAAATATGCATAAAGTAGCAGAGGCTACCAACGGGCAGGTAGCTTATGTGTACGTGCCAAACACAGCCGCTTTGGGGCACGAATACTTTAAGCGTTATTTCTTCCCCCAGGCCAATAAAGCGGCTATTATTATTGACGAAAGGTTTAATGGGGGCGGCCAGTTGGCAGACTATTATATTGACTTGCTCAAACGCCCTGTTCAATCTTATTGGCGTTACCGTTATGGCAAAGACCAAAAAGCACCAAATGCTTCCATACAAGGCCCCAAGGTGATGTTGATTGATGAAACCGCCGGATCAGGCGGCGATTATCTTCCTTATCTTTTCCGGCAGGCCAAATTAGGAACACTGGTAGGTAAAACCACCTGGGGCGGCTTGGTAGGTGTATTGGGTTACCCCGAGTTGATGGATGGGGGCGTAGTAACAGCTCCTAACCTGGCTTTTTTTGATGAAAAAGGTTTTGGCATTGAAAACGTTGGAACTCCGCCAGATGTAGAGGTGGAGCAGTGGCCTGCACAAGTGATTACCGGCCACGATCCGCAATTAGAAAAAGCCATTCAAATTGTAATGGAAGAATTGAAAACGAACCCTCCCAAAAAGGCACCATTACCGCGGTTCCCAAACAAGGCCCGGCTATAAGTATCTTAACTATTTAAACATTTTCAGCTTGTACTGCTGTAGATGTGTTAAGAATGAAAAGGGTTTTAAAGGGCTACAAGGATTAAAAGGTTTTGTATGTACTTGCATACTTATACCAGGTTGCATTTATATACCCTCACCGGCGAATAAAAAATTAAAAACCCTTGTAAAACCTATTTTACAAGGGTTTCATTTGAGTGTCCAGGACTGGATTTCTACCAGTTGATCCCCGACGACATCTCATTTTGGTGTGTCCTTTATTAATTCGAGTCGAAAAGTGTATGTCTAAAAATCTTCCAACTATTTCTTTAATTTTTTCCCTAAATAGAAATTGGTAACTGTAGCAATCAGACTAAAATCGTGCATGTATTGCCGAAAAGCAAGTGAAGTAAAATTTGCGACAAGTATTCGAAAAGCAGAGGTTCACTTATCCTTTAATAAAAGGTTGCTTACCCTTCAGTAAAAGGGTGTACCGATCTTTCATAGCGCTTTGTAAAGGTCTTTATTACTGAGCTTTTTTGCATCCATTTCTCAGTCTATGGCCCACTCCTTTGGCAAACACTTCATAAAAACACTTCGACTTTTAATCATAACGTAAGTAATTGTCGGTAATCTCATCAATTATTCAAATAAAATTTGGAGTAATTAATTTTTCTTGTACTTTTAAATCATTATAAAATTATTACTCAATATAATTGAATAATAAGCCACATTTAAAAGATTGTTGTCATGAAAAAGTCTACTACATCATCAAAGTCTCATCTGTGCTTATTCCTCCTTTGCTTTTTTATTTCCCTCAGTTCCATTAGTCAAAAAAATGTTTCCGGTAAAGTTTCTGATGAAAATCGTCAGCTTTTAAAAGGGGTAACCGTCTCAGAAAAAGGAAGGTCAAATTCTACCGTCTCAAATGATGACGGCAACTTCAGCCTAACTGTAATTAACTCAAATGCCGTCCTGGTATTTACAAGCGTTGGGTTTGTAACGAAAGAACAGAAAGTAAATAATCAAGACTTTTTATCCATCACCCTGCAGAACGATCAAAAGGTTTTGGGAGACGTTGTGGTAGTGGGTTATGGAACACAGCGAAAAAAAGATTTGACCGGTGCAATTGCATCTGTTGGTGCAAAAGACATTGAAAAAATACCAACGAACGGGGTTGATAAAGCATTACAGGGGCAGGTGGCAGGGTTACAAATCTCAACAACTTCGGGCGCACCGGGCGGTAATACAACGATTTTAATCAGAGGAATATCGTCAATAACAGGTGGAATAGAACCGTTGTTTGTAATAGACGGCTATCCGGTAACGAGCGTAGGATACAGCAACCCACTATCAACCATTAATCCCAATGATATTGAATCTGTCGACGTGCTGAAGGATGCTTCTTCTACAGCTATCTATGGTTCAAGAGGCTCTAACGGAGTGATCATAATCACAACAAAAAGAGGAAAAGCAGGAAAGCCGAAATTGCAGTTTGATTCCTATGTGGGCTTCCAGGAAGTAGCACATAAAATTAAATTGATGAATGCAAAACAGTTTGCCTCTTTTGTAGTTGACGGAAGAAATAACGGTTACATAGATAATAATCGAAGTGCAAGTATAAACGACCCAAATTCTGTAAGAGGCGCTTCATTTCGTGTTTCTGACCGTTATTTAAACAAGGGATTCCTCGACTCGATTGGAGAAGGAACAGACTGGCAAAGCGTAATTTTCAGGCGGGCGATGATTGGCAATTATCAAATGTCAGTATCTGGCGGAACGGATGCAGTTAAATACGCCTTATCGGGTGGCTATTTCAACCAGGATGGTATCGTGATACAATCAAATTTTAAAAGATACAGTTTCAACGCAAATCTTGACGCTAAAATTTCAAACAAACTAACTGTTGGTGTGAACCTGGCGCCGAGTTATACTTCTGAATACACCCCTCCTATCCAGGGCCATTAT
>JALYZZ010000717.1 GCA_030948675.1 Bacteroidota bacterium
ATTTAAAACAGAAGCTGTAACAGATACTGAGCCGCTTTGATTGCTTATAGTGATGGTTTTCAAATTTTTTTCATCAGCGGCATTTATATAAAATGTGCGGTCCCATCCTTTATCTGCATTTTCACTATTATACACTATAGTAATACAATCCTTCTTACTTATGTGCGTTGCTTTAATCAATGCTACCGATGCCTGCTGATCAACCTCGCCCTTAAAAAGAAGCTGTTTGTTAAAAAAAACCTTACAGCTATCGTTTGCAGCAGCATGTATAAAAGACGTACTTAAAATTATGCATAGCAGCATCAATGCTTTCTTCATATAAGTTTTTGTAAAAGCGAAGTTGAATACGTTAGTAGAAACAATGTTTTTTTGCCAGCATTACCATCGGAGGAGTGCGCTTGCCCATGTAAAACCGCTGCCAAATGCAGCGAGGCACACCAGGTCTCCCTGTTTTACTTTGCCTTGTTGCCAAGCCTCGCATAAGGCAATAGGGATGCTGGCGGCGGTAGTATTTCCATACCGTTGAATATTGTTGTATACTTTTTCCGACGGCAACTTCAGCATCTTCTGTACCAGCTGACTGATGCGCAGGTTTGCCTGATGAGGAATAAACATGTCGATATCTGCAGGCTGTAGACCATTGGCGGCGAGCGCTTCCATAATTACTTCGGGAAATTTTTCTATTGCTTTTTTAAACACCGCCTGCCCATCCATTTTTGGAAAATTCTGTTCATTATCGATCATTGCATGGGTCATAAAAGCCTTACCCATATCATCATTATCAAAATCAGCAAAGTGATGCCAATGGTTTCCATGAGTGCCCGGATTGTACATGGCAAGTACTTCGGCGCTGTTGCCGTCACTATGCAGGTGGGTACTCAAAATTCCTCTCTCCGTTGCTTCGCTTGCCTGTAATACCACAGCACCCGCACCATCTCCGAATATTACGCTAATGTTTCTTCCCTTAGTGCTAAAGTCGAGACCAAAAGAATGTTTTTCGCTACCAATCACCAGTATGTTTTTATACATCCCTGACTTTATAAACTGGTCGGCTACACTAATAGCATAAACAAATCCGCTACACTGATTACGAATATCTAGCGCGCCAATTTCTCTCATCTTCATTTCACGTTGTACCAGTACGCCACACCCAGGAAAATAGTAGTCAGGGCTTAGTGTAGCAAACACAATAAAGTCGATGTCTTGTGCTGTAAGACCGGCACGATCAATAGCAATGTTTGCCGCTTCAATACCCATTGTGGTAGTGGTCTCAGCTTGCCGGTCTGCATACCTTCTTTCCGTTATACCCGTTCTTTCCTGTATCCATTCGTCACTTGTATCCATGTACTTAGTGAGGTCCTCGTTAGTATACACATTTTCGGGTACGTGCATGCCTATACCGGCTATAATACTTCTTGGCATTTCAATCGTTTTCGCCGACAAAGTAATCAAATTAAAAATCATCAGTAAATTTAAAATAATATGCACAGGCCAGAATCTCAAAGTTTAGAAATTTGATTACGCTGAAAGTATATCTAACAGTTTTTGCAGCGGCCTATTCTTAGCTCAATGTAAAAAGTTGAAGAGGGGATAGCAGTAAAATAAAAAATTTCACATGGTTAAAGAACAAAGCTTTTTTACCTTTGCAAAATGAATTCTGATGCAGGCAAATACATTATTTTCTTTGGCATTGTCATTATCATTATCGGTATTATTATTTATCTTTTTCACGATAAACTACAGTGGTTTGGTCATTTGCCAGGCGACATTAGAATTGAAAAAGAAAACTTCAAAGCCTACTTTCCCATTACTACGATGATTTTGTTAAGTTTAATTCTTACACTGCTAATTAATCTTTTTAAGAGATTTTAAGAGATTGCTTTGAATACGATCGATGGTTAAGGCAATAAAATGCAGTAAAATTAATCGCTATGCGGCCGATGATCCAGAGGTACTTACTCTTACTAAATTACTCTTCAGGTTACCGTCCATTTTATATCTGAGGCAACCTTCGCAAGAAGAGCACGTACATATTGCTGATACTAAAACAGATATTTGTATGACAAAATTTTACTGCTTTTTCCTGCTCATTTTTCCTGCTATAATTATGAATGCCCAGACTGTTTGGAACGGACCAACGATAACGTTTACTAAGGCAAGCGGAGTAAGCACATCAAGTGCAACGGGGCAAGACAAGATTACGAACAATATTTGGCTCACGCGCGACGTCGCCGAAGGCCTTTTTAACATCGCAGCCGAAGCCTCTTACACAAAAAGAAGCACCAGCCCGGCTGGCACCGAATGGGCCTACGGAAATCTTGCCAGTTATAGAACTTTAATTTACCAGACATGGGAAGTATGGAATGGTAAAAATCCCCCGTCAATGATTAATAATGCGGCAGTTTTGCACATTATCGATGAAAATATTTATATCGGAATAACTTTTAACAGTTGGGGTGCTAATGGTACCGGTGCCTTTTCTTATACCAGAACAACCGCTTCTGCACTTCCCGTTACGCTTGCTAATTTTTCGGCATCTGTTAGTGGCCAGAGCGCGGTGTTAAAATGGTCTACAGTGACTGAAGTCGATAACGATCATTTTGATATCGAGCATAGCCTTAACGGAAAAGATTTTGAATTGATTGCTCAAGTGAAAGCTGCCGGATCATCAACAATCCAACGTTCTTATTCATATATTGATGCAAATGTTACCGCTGGTAAACATTTTTATAGAATAATGGACGTTGACAAAAGTAATAATCGGCGGTATTCTCAAATCATTAGCTTGTCTTCAGGATCTAATTTCGGCTTACAACTGTATCCTAATCCAGCTACTTCAATCATTGCTGTTACTGCTTCCTCATTGTTGCAGGGAAGTGAGTTTATAATAACGTCTCTAGCGGGTCAGGCAGTACTGAAA
>JALYZZ010000730.1 GCA_030948675.1 Bacteroidota bacterium
CAAAAAAAGCCCTAAAAATTCAATTTAAACTTTTCTTCTTTTACTGCAGGCCATTCACAAAACCGGGCTATTGTGGGTTTATTGTTAATTAAATATCCTGTTGTTTTCATTATTCCCCATCATCCGGTTGCCAACGCTTTTTGTGTAAGTTTGTTTACTAAGGAAGCTGCTAATTGTCAATGATCTTGCATGTTATTGTGGTGCAACGTGATTTATGTAGTCTTCTCCAAAGCAAAAGAATTCTTATTTGGCAGTAGCTTTTTGTTCGCTTAAAACCTCTAACTAATGTCTGACTTTGAAAGTATTTTAGATTTTCTTGAGCCGCTAAATTTGTTCGAATTGTCGGAGGACGAAGGCTATAAAGAAACCCAGCTTGGAAAACACATCCTGCTAAATGATGACTATTTTCCCGAATTAGATGAGGCAGATTTTGTGATTGTCGGTTTCGGTGAAAGCCGGGGTATGTTGCCAACGGCAGAGATAAATGCAGGACCAAATGCAATACGCAAAGAATTTTACTCGCTTTTTCAATGGCATACCGATGTGCGGGTGGCAGATGTTGGAAATGTAAGGCCAGGGGCAACTTTACAAGATTCCTATGCAGCGCTAAAATCAGTGGTTAACGAATTTATCAGGAATAAAAAACGGGTCGTCATACTAGGTGGAAGCCATGATCTCACTAAAGCCCAATATGAGGCTTATGCAGACCTGGAGCAGATTATTGAGGCAACATGCGTAGATGCAAAAATTGACCTGAATATGGATAGTGTATTACCTGCCGAAAATTTTCTAATGGAGATGCTGGTAGGGGAGCCAAATTTTGTGCGCCATTACAACCATATCGGTTTTCAGAGTTATTTTGTTCATCCAACCATGCTGGAAACAATAGACAAGTTAAGATTTGATTGTTTTAGGGTTGGGCGGGTAAAGGAAAAAATGGATGAAATGGAGCCTGTTATCCGTAACTCTAACCTGTTTAGCTTCGATATATCTGCCATTCAAAACAGTCATGCGCCCGCTAATCATGCTACACCTAATGGGTTTAGCGGCGAGGAGGCGTGCATGCTGATGCAGTATGCAGGCATGAGCGTAAACGTAAATACAATAGGCATCTACGGTTACCTGCCTCAGCAAGACCAGCATAATTTGACAGCCAAGCAGATTTCGCACATGCTATGGTACCTGATGGATGGCATCAACAAAGGAAAGCATGAAGCGAAACTCGAAGACAGGGACAACTTTAATGAATTTAAAATGGCGTTTGCAGAATTGGAAACCACCTTTTTGCAAAGCAAAAGAACTGGCAGGTGGTGGATGGAAGTGCCCGATGGAAAAATGATCGCATGCAGTCACCTTGATTATATGATTGCCTCGGCCAACGATATTCCGGAACGATGGCTGCGAGCAGCCGAAAGAACTTAAAAAACAGAACATGGCAAATCAACATTCGAGGCTTGAGAATTGGATCGGGTTTTTTTTCGCCCTTTTCCTATTTGTTGCCTGCTCTACTCAACAACGGCTAAGCAAAGCTGCCCACAACTCATTATTAGATAAAAAGAACCTTTTGCCGGCAAACATCGGCATTGCTGTTTTTGATCCCGCAAACAATCACTTTTTATATAACTACCAGGCCGATCATTACTTCATCCCTGCAAGTAATACCAAGCTGTTTTCTTTATATGCCGGACTAAAATACTTGCCAGACAGTTTGATTGCAGCAAGGGTCAGCATCGACGAAGGCGTGGTGTTAGTGCAGGCAACGGGAGACCCGACTTTCCTGCATCCTGACTTTCCATATCAACCCTTACTAAAGTTTCTCCAAAAACCGGGCATAACCTCTGTACGATTAAACACTCCATTTGCCTCAACATCTTTTGGTAAAGGTTGGGCTTGGGATGATTACCCGTATGATTATATGGCGGAAAGAGACCCCTTTCCCATGTACGGCAACGTCGCAACCATCTCTTTTAACGGGGACAGTATCCGCACTATTCCACCTTCAATAAAGCCTTTTGTGATCGGTACCCCCGTAAAAGGTAAGCGCTGGAATGTAACGAGGCAACTGGCAGCTCATTTTTATATTATCGATACTACCAGCGGTTCTTTGGCTCCAACTAAGACCATTACAATGGCAATGGAGCGAGGACTTTTTGCCAGCAGGTATCTTTCTGACACGCTGGATAAGGAAGTCGTGAGCGATCATTCCCCTCTACATTCCACTGATGGTTTTCCCATCTATTCTCAGCCTAAAGATTCTCTTTTTAAAATAATGATGCATCGCAGCGACAACTTTTTTGCGGAGCAAACACTGCTCATGGCGGCAAATGAGTACCTGGGAGAAATGAACGATGCAAGAATGATTGACACACTTTTAAAAACAGATCTAAAAGACCTGCCACAAAAACCGCGATGGGTAGATGGAAGCGGATTAAGCCGGTATAACCTGTTTTCGCCCAAAGACTTTATATGGATTTTAAAAAAGCTGGAGGATGACTTTGGTTTGGAAAGGATGAAAACTATTCTACCAGGAGCAAATGAGGGTACACTTGAAGGATTGTATAAGGGCTACGAAAAACACATTTATGCAAAGACAGGAACAGTAAGCAACAATCTTGCATTGAGCGGTTATTTAATTACAAGGAAAAATCAACAATACATTTTCTCTATTATGGTTAATAATCACCAGGCAATAAACAGTGAAATCAGAAAGGGGATGCAGCGTTTTCTAACTTCTATAATTGATAAATATTAGGAAAAAAGGTAAATTTGGAAATAAAGGGAAAGAATGAAAGTAGCAGAAGATATAAATTATAGTCTGGAAAGCTATTTGAAGCTGGAAGAGGCTGGAGAACTAAAACATGAATTTTACTACGGAAAATTGTTTGAAATGCCAGGTGCTCCTGTTTTACACAACAATATGTGCCTTAAACTTTTCTTAAGTCTGTATAGCCGTCTTCGCGAATATGGACTTCAGGTAAATGTAGAAAATGTCAAAGTAAAGATTGAAGGAGAAGATATTTATTTATATCCCGACGTTTTGGTAACAAAAGAATTTTTTCAAACAATGAAAGATTACATTGTTCATCAACCCGTTCTAATCGCTGAGGTTTTATCTGACTCTACCCGCAAATACGACTCGATTGATAAGTTCATCCAATACCAAAAAATTTCCTCGCTTCGCTATTACCTTCTGGTAGAACCGGAAAAGCATGTGGTTATCTTTTATGAAAAAGACGAAAACTGCGAATGGTCTGCCAAGACTTTTACAGAAATGGATGAAGAAATTTTATTGCCATTTTTCCCTGCTCAACTTACGTTAGCCGACATATATCTTTAATTGCCTTCGGCAGTTCCTGGACGCCTTCTGTTTACAGCATTTATCGTTGTGGTTTAGGCGGCTTTAGAAAAGCGTTATAGAAAATACAGATTTCACAAAGATAGCCCGCTAATGATCCTTTATGCTTACTTCAAGTTTCTGTTTATCGAGACCGACAGCTTAATCAACCTCTGTTGAAGTAAACAATATCTGCTTAAGATTTCGGATGTGAACTTCCATTTCTTTTGCAAGTGCAAGATGCCGCTCAGACGTCTTTATATATCCTCTTTCCAAATCGTTTTTGTGCAGTTTCATAAGCAGCGATCTTCTTTCTTCCATCATTCTTAACGATGTCCAGAATGTATTTTCCATTACTTCAGACATGCGTATGAATAGTTCCCTTTCAGAATAGGAATGGCCAACAAAACAACGAAAATGAACTTTGCAGAGGTTCCTTGCGGAAACAATGTAGTTAGGTAAGTCTGACATATCAAATTTGAGATAAACGTTATGCCAAAGCTATTCGGTCCAGTGTATAACATTAGTAGATATTGAGAGTCAAACTAATTAATCCAACGCTTCCTGAGTTACCATTTTTTCTAGTTGTTCTACCTCATCTAAAGTGGGCCTCGTTGTAAATACCCCGTTATCCATTCCTGCTCTTACACCTCTTACAAAAAGGTAAATAATACCGCCAAAATCATTGTTATAATCAAATACAGGCAACCTGCTCTCAAGATACTTTTTGGCCGCCACGGTGTACAATAAATATTGCAGATGATAGTTGTTTTCGCTCATTGCTTCCGCAAGCACTTCCTTTTTATAATTGTCCTGCAAATCGCCAAGGAAATTCGACTTCCAATCAAGAATATAGTATTTACTATTGTGTTCAAAGAACATGTCCATTTTGCCGTTCATAATACCTTCCAGCGACTCGTAGTATTTTACACTAATGCGTCTGCCACTCTGCTCCAAAGCTGTCAAATCAGAAGGGTTAAATTCCGGAACATTAAAGTCAAACTCTAGTTCGTTTAAACGTTTGTTTTTATCAACTTCTGCAAGGGTAAAAGTTTCTCCTCCGACCTCAATTTTGGCATTAGTAACATGGTGTAATAACTGTTGCAGCATGGCAGCCCATTCATCTCGGTGTTTTGGTGCAAACTTTTTCAGCGCATCTTGTATGGGGTAATACCAATAAGTATTGGTCGACAGCTCCGCGTTTTCAAATATGTCGTGCAATAAATTTCCGGTTTTACTACCCTTGCTAAGTTGTTTGAAGATAAAATGTTCGTATTCCCCTGTAGCATTGTTCGAATTGTTTTTAGGTGTGGCAGCATGGGTAGCAGATAAAGCGGTATAGCTCATCTTTCTCCAATTTGCTTGTAAAAGTTGAAAGTTGACGGGCGCTTGCTCGTTTACCAGGGCAGGCTCGTCTGCTTTAGTGTAATAGTAGTTGCTAGGAATAATAGGTGATTCTTCAAAATGAATTAGCGTTGGGTCAGTGCCTTTAAGAGCGGTAACAAAAGGAACAAGGGAGGAGTCTTTATAATAACCTGCCAGGCTCTTATTAATGTAACATTTGTATACTGCACGTGTAATGGCTACATAAATAAGCCTTCTGTTTTCCTGCTCTGTTTGCTCGTCTGCAATCGCCTGTTGTTCGGAAGTTAAATATTTGCTATCTGCAAAAATATAGTTCCCGGTTTCGGTATCTCTGAAACTGCAAAAGCGAAAATGGATTTTCGTATCGAGGTCGAGGTACGGGGCAAAAACAATATTATATTCAAGACCCTTACTCTTATGCAACGTTACTATTTTCACTGCTTCTTCATCGCTTTCCACACGTTGTTCAAACTCATCGCCTTCTGTTTGCATTCCATCAATTCCACGTTTCAGCCAGCTTACTAATTCTAATACAGAAAATTGTTTTTCTGATTGCACCTTATGCAGCACTTCAATTACCTGGAAGAGATTTGCAATGGTACGCTCGCCGTTTTCTGTATGGTTGCGAAGCAACAGTGTTCTCACCTGGTAGTCCGAAACAAATTTCATCAGCACACTGTACACACCGTCTTTGTCCCAGATGTCTTTGTATTGCCTGAAATCGTTCAGCACAGCCTCTTCGTTTAATGCCAGTACTGCTTTGGTATCGTATCCGGTAAAAGGTGACAACAGTGCCTTGTTAATTGCCGACCGGCTAAGGTCTATCAGCGCCTCTAAAAGGTACAGCACGTATACAGCCTCTTCTGATTGTAAAATTTTCGAGTCATCAATTGTTACCGCAGGTATCCCTCGTTTTGCGAGGCATGCCTTAACCGCAATTGCTTGTTTGTTTTTTCTTACGAGTATGCCTATGTCTGATGGGCGTATTCTTCGTGAAATTTCGTGCTGGTCAATGGTGTACTCATTGTTTTCGAGCAGCCTGATAATTTGTGCAGTTACTGTTTCAGCAATCTCAGCATTGTCCTTGTTACTGTAAATCGTTATCGGCACGTCGGGATAGCCGTTAAAAAGTAATTTACCCTTTTTATTCTTTTCGGGAGATTCTACATTGATATAATCTATTGAATGTTCCTGCCCGTTAAAATAAAAAGTATCAAAACCGGGATGAGGTTTGAAGAACAGGTTCATTGCATTAATGAAAGATGCGGAGGAACGATAGTTTACGTTCATCCCATATTTGTTGCTGACTTCGTCAGATGCCTTAAAGTAGGTGAAAATGTCTGCCTTTCTCCAGGCATAAATAGATTGTTTAGGATCTCCTATATAAAAAAGGATATTACTGCCGCCCCCAAAAGTAGTATGGAAAATTTCGTACTGTAATTTATCTGTATCCTGAAACTCGTCTACAAAAACTGCCTTGTATTTTTTTTGAAGCTGGCTAATAAGATTTGTGTGTTGGTCATGTACCACCGCTTTATGCAGGTTTACAATCATATCGTCAAAACCCAGCAGGCTGTTGCGGTGCTTATATTGGTCTATGGCCTTCGTAACGGTGGCAATAGCATGACAGTAAATTTTATTAATAATGGTTTGAAGGAGACGATTTTTTTCTTCTACAAGTTCATCACATTCTGAATGTTGAGCTAGGATGCCTCCATATAATTTGTCGATATATCCCGTACCTTTTTTGCCAACAATAACATTTACAAATTCTGGAGGCGAGTCGACCAAATGTGAAAGGCTGACCTTCGCCCACTTGTTAGCATCAGTAATCGACCTTAGATGATTAGCGTTCTTCCTTACATTCTCGTACACGCATTCTTTAATTTCTCTGTCCTTTTCACCAAGCTCTTTTATTGTTTTAGATAACTTCATCTGATCCTCGTCGCAGATTGAATAGCTTTCGTTTTCATCGTACTGAAAATATCTCTTGCCCGAAATATGTTCCTTTATTACCCCTTGCAAATCAGTCCTGCTCAACCCATGTTCTAACAATTGCCCCAATAGATTTACATGCATGGTGGTAATGTTTTGCCGCCAGAATTTATTCACTTCGCTTTCAATCAGCGCAGGCATATCTTTTAATGTATCTGAGCCAAAAAGCTGGTTGGTTTCAAAAGCAAACTCAGTGAGTGTTTGTTGACAAAAGCTATGGATGGTTAGTACAGCAGTTTCATCTAAAAACAATACTGCATCTTTAAGTAGTTGTTGCACCGCCTCTTTCGATG
>JALYZZ010000735.1 GCA_030948675.1 Bacteroidota bacterium
GCATGTAGATAGGCGGGAGCAAAATTACTTGCAAAGGCAAAGGGCATTCCTAGCATTGCAGCAAGCTGAGCACTGTAAGTACTTGATCCAAGCAACCAAATGGGGATATCGAGACCTTCACCAGGAATAGCGCGAACTTTAGCGGTACGATTTTCTGCTGAAAAGTATTTCTTTAACTCCAGTACGCTGTCCGGAAAATCATTAGGACCTTCAACAAGGTTTCTCCTTAGTGCACGCATTGTTGTTTGGTCTGATCCAGGTGCCCGCCCCAGGCCTAAGTCTATTCTGCCAGGGTACATTGACTCCAATGTTCCAAATTGCTCTGCAATAACAAGGGGCGCATGATTAGGCAGCATAATGCCTCCGGCACCTACGCGAATAGTGGAAGTGTGGCCGGCTATATGTCCAATTAAAATGGATGTTGCAGAGCTGGCAATACTTTCCATACTATGATGCTCTGCAAACCAATACCGCTTAAAGCCCCATTTTTCCACATGCTGAGCCAAATCAATACTGTTTCTATAAGTATCAGCAGGCTTTTTTCCCGCTAGAATAGTTGCCAAATCAAGAACAGATATTGCTATGTTGCTTAACTTCTTTTGTTTGCTTTTGTAATTACTCATCTTTTCTCCTTGTTCACTGCTACAATTACATAAACTGTTCCCTATTTTGAAACTGGCATTTTGTCTCGGCAATAAAAATTATCTGCGTCTATAGCAATTGTTCTAATTGCCTTTTATAGTCAAACCTCAAATCTTCATGTACCTGCTCAACAAGTGTATGTAGCTTTTTAAGTTGTGCATCGTATAGTGCGGCAAGTGCTTTAAATGATCGATAACGAATGCCCGAGGCTTTGAGGTTGGAGCAGAAATGAACAAGCATTTCTACTTCAGATTCTTTTGTTGATGTATGCTTACTGTATTTACCAATGCCCTTTAATATTTTGCGCAGTCCTTTTTTTGCCAGGTACCAGTTTGCGGTGGGAAGTTCATCAAACTGTTCATCAATCTCCTTTTTTATACTTTCTACGTACCCTTGTTGCTTGTGTGCGTCGAACAAAAGGTATGACAGCAATTCTTTATTTTCTTTTTTAAACCTGGCAAGCTTCAGGCATAGCTCCAGCACTCTTTTTGGCGGAAGTGTAAGAAGCTCTTGTTTTACTTCGTTAATGCTTGCTGCTTTCATTGTTTGTTTTGACTGCAATTTACAATCCTTCAAAACTAACCTGTTGTCTTACAGTCATTTCTTCAAATACCTTTTTATCCGTTTTAAAAAAACAGAAACATAGTAGCAGGCAGTTTAAAGCAATTGTTCTTTTAATACCATTATTATGATTGAGTTTGCTGCGCAAAAACAGACTGTAATTGAAGCAAAAAGATCAGTTTAATAATGGGTTTAAGATGCAGTTGATTTAACTTACTGCGTGAAAAAATTCTTTTTAAATTTGTTAATAGTGCAACCCCTTTCAAAAAACGTATTGACGAAAAGCTGACATTTCGATCTTTCCACACACGTTGACGGTTTAGAATAACAGTTTGTACAACTATTTTACAAGTAGCTATGTTTTCAATTGCAGAAATCTAATAAGCAACCAAGCATGTATGTGAGGATAATATTTTACGTAGTACTTCTCTCGCTGCCATCATTATTAAAGGCGCAGCAGTCAAATAGAATAGCCCAGGAGCAATGTGCAACGATGGAAAGACTTCAATTAAAACTTGCGCGGCATCCGGAAATTAAATCTCAGTTTGAACAGGAAAGGACAGCATTTACAAACGCTGTAAAAGCCAACTCGTACCGCCGAACAGAAGTAACTAATGATGATACTAGCAGAACTGCTTATACAATACCCGTAGTGTTTCATATTGTTGCAACAAATCCTAATGTTGTATCTGATAGTACCATTTTGGCCCAATTGGAAATTCTAAATAAAGCATTTTCAGGAAGCAATGCGGATACAACAAGAATACCTGCCTATTTTAAACCTCTGTTTGGCAAATCGGCTATTCAGTTTTGTCTCGCGCAGCAAACACCGGCCGGGCAAGGTACATCAGGAATAGAAAGAGTTAAAACAACACAGACTCCATTTTCAGGTGGCTCTGAGGCGGTAAAGCACGCTGCCAATGGCGGAGCAGATAGCTGGGATACTAAGAGCTACTACAATGTTTGGTTGTGTGTATTATCGGGTGATGTTTTGGGGTATTCCACCTTTCCTGACGAGCCTGGAAATGCTGATGAGCAAGGTGTAGTAATCGATTACAGATCGCTTCCGGGGGGCGAGCTATCAAACTACAACACCGGTAAAACTTTACCTCACGAGACCGGCCATTACTTCAATTTATATCACATTTGGGGAGATGATAAGGGTGCATGTACTGGTACTGATTACGTAGATGATACGCCTAACCAGGCAGATGCCACTAAAGGGTGCTTTAACGGTATTGTAACTGATAAATGTACGCCTGATGGCAATGGAATCATGTATCAGAATTACATGGATTACAGCTTTGATAGCTGTCTGGTAATGTTTACCAGGCAACAGGTCATCCGGATGGAGAGTGCCCTTATTGTTTACCGTTCTTCGCTTCTAAGTTCTGTAGGTTGTATTCCTCCTGTCTTAAAAAATTATGATGCACGCCTCTCTGCGATAGACCAACCTGCACAACGGCTTTGTAGCAGTTCATTTACTCCCGTTGTTACTATTCAAAATAATGGAAGCCAGGTGTTAACCTCGCTTGATATTAACACGCGTATCGATAACGGGTCGGTTACTAGTTACAATTGGAAAGGGTCTCTTGCTTATCTGGGATCTATCGGTGTTTCACTGAATAGTTTAAGTACCAGCACGGGGGTTCATACTTTAACCATCTACATTTCAAACCCTAATAATCAAACAGACGGGTACATGGCCAATGACACCATTTCAACCAGTATTCAATTTTATACTCCTGTAGCAAGCGTGGCAGAAAGCTTTGAGTCAACTAGTTTTCCTCCGCCCGGCTGGGATGTTGTAAATCCTGATAATTATATTACGTGGAAGAGGGTTACAGGGGTATCAAAAACGGGAGCTTCAAGCGTAATGATTGAAAATTTTAATTATAATTCATTTGGTGCCAGCGACGACTTGCGTTTGCCCAACGTTACATTACAACAAGTAGATTCTGCTTTTCTTTCATTCCAGATTGCCGCCGCTACTTATTCTGACCCCAGCAGCAGCAATACTAGTTGGGATACTTTAAATGTATTGGCTAGTACAGATTGTGGACTTACTTATGCCAGTATCTATAAAAAATACGGGAAAGATTTGGTGACCAGAACTGGTGCCATAACTACCAGCTTTGTTCCAACTGCTACAGAATGGAGAAAGGACTCTATTAATCTTGCAAACTATATAGATAAAGGCAATCTTTTGCTTGCCTTTAGAAATACTACAGGATATGAAAACAATATTTATCTGGATGACGTAAATGTCCGCACCGTTATCATCAATCCCAACCTTAAAAGGTTAGGTTTTTTGGCTACACCCAATCCTACCAATGGTATCATTACCGTTCAATTCTATCCACCGCCTTCTAATTTGAAAGGTCTACAAGTATATAATATAACAGGGCAGAAATTAGTCGATATCAATGTTTCAAGCGGGCAAGCGACTAACTACTATCAAATTGATATAACCAAATACCTAGCAGGAACTTATGTCCTTAGAGCTGTTTTTACTGACCGGGTAATTACGAAAAAAATAATGAAATTTTAAAAAATTAAGTGAGATAAATTAGTGATAGTACAAAAATGTACTACCTTTGGTAAAAGTTTATATCATGGCAGCAGATAAAACCAAAAGCTCAAGAAGTTCTAAAAACAAAAATTTAACTAATGCCGAAAATAAAGAATACGTACTTCAGGAAGCGCAAAATGCCACTCTTGAAGAGGCTGCAACTTTATATGCTAATAATAAAAGACAAATAAGCAATGGTATTAATAATTGGGTTATTCTTGATGATGCCTCTAAAAAGCCGGAAAGCCGTATGACTTCTTTTGAAAAAATTGACATTATCAGAGAGGGTATATCAAAAAAAGATCTCGAACATTTAAAAGAAAAAACAGAGTTAGATTATAATCAGTTGTCAAAAGTGCTTTCTGTAGCCAGGGCTACTTTAATCAACAAAAAAGGCTCAGCAAAGTTTGACATGGTATTAAGTGAAAGAATTGTAGGAGTGGCTGACATATACTCGTATGGCTACGAAGTTTTTGAAGATGAAAACCGTTTTAATGAATGGATATTTCGCTCCAATCAAGCCCTCGGTGGCCAATCTCCTTATGATTTATTAGATAATCAATATGGCCGCGAAGAAGTTAAAAGTCTTATTGGAAGAATTGATTACGGTGTTTATTCATAAGGCTAAGAATGATAGTATACAGAATTGGGAGAACAAAATACGCAAATGACCTTACAGGTGAAGGAGCCCGTTTAAACGGCGGAAGGTGGAATCACAAACTTACTCCCTGCCTTTATACATCCGAAAGTCGTTCGTTGTCTGTGTTAGAATATACAGTGAATGTAAATATTGATGACATACCCAGGGCTTTAAGCATGACAACTCTGGAGATACCTGAAAAAAATATTTTAAAACTTACTATTGCTGATTTACCTGGTAACTGGAGAACTTCCCCATCACCTGCATCTACAAAAGAGTTTGGTACGCAGTTATTGAAAACGGCAGAATATGCTATCATTAAAATCCCCTCCGCAGTAATACCGCACGAATACAATTATTTGCTCAATCCAATTCATCGGGAAAGTGTAAATATTTCGATTGTTGACATTCTCGACTTTGTTTACGACGTAAGAATAAAGAACAGGTAAACCCAAAACTTACAAGTATTGGAAAGAATTGTGTAGGCGGAATTGTAAGCTGTTGAACAAAGATTTGCCGATAAACGTAATGCGTCGCAACAAATGTCTCACAAAGAATAACTGCCGGTAGCCAAAGAAACCAAAACTCCTTATTCGTTTTTTAATTCTAAGGCCAGAAATTTTGCGGTGTGGCTAGCCTTCACCTTGATAAGATTTTCCGGTGTTCCTTCAAACAAAATTTTACCTCCGCCTTCGCCTCCTTCGGGACCAAGATCTATAATATAATCAGCTACTTTTATTACATCAAGGTTGTGTTCAATAACTAACACGCTGTTGCCTCTATCCACTAATTTATTTAATACATCTAAGAGGTGTTGTATATCTTGAAAGTGTAACCCGGTAGTCGGTTCGTCAAGGATGTAGAACGTTTTTCCGGTGTCTTTCTTTGCCAGCTCAGTTGCCAGTTTTACCCGCTGGGCTTCACCTCCACTTAAAGTAACGGCAGATTGGCCAAGAGTTATATATCCCAGGCCAACTTCCTGCAGCACCTTAATTTTTCTATAAAGGAAAGGTACATTTTGAAAGAAATCTACAGCTTCATCCACAGTCATATCAAGCACGTCACTGATAGACTTTCCTTTGTACCGAATCTCCAGGGTCTCACGGTTATACCGTTTGCCATTGCACTTTTCGCAAGGAACATACACATCCGGCAAAAAGTTCATTTCTATCACCCTCATTCCACCACCTTCACATACATCACACCGTCCCCCTCTTACATTAAAAGAAAAGCGACCTGCCGCATATCCGCGAATTTTGGCTTCGGGAATGGCAGCAAAAAGAGTTCTTATCTCAGTAAAAAAGCCACAATATGTAGCGGGATTACTGCGTGGCGTTCTTCCGATAGGGCTTTGGTCAATCTCAATTACTTTATCAATAAACTCCAACCCTGTAATGCTTTTATACTCCATAGGAGTCATCTTGCTATTAAAAGCATGTTTTGATAAAATTGGATATAATGTCTCAGTGATCAAAGTGCTTTTGCCACTACCACTTACTCCGGTGACACAAATAAACTTACCTAGTGGAAATTTTACGTTTACGCCTTTAAGATTATTACCTTTTACTCCTTTCAGATCAAGTACTTTACCGTTACCCGCTCGCCTTTCTTTTGGTACTTCAATAGACTTTTCACCACTCAGGTAAGCAGAAGTTGGAGAACCTGATTGAAGAACCTGGTTTGGATCGCCTTGCGCCACTACCTGTCCTCCATATTTACCAGCTTTGGGACCAATGTCAATTAAATGATCAGATGCGAGCATGATGTCTTTATCATGCTCTACTACAAGCACGCTATTGCCTATATCTCTTAAATTTTTTAAAGCCACAATTAACTGCTGGTTGTCACGCTGGTGAAGGCCGATACTTGGTTCATCTAAAATATACGTGATGCCTTGTAGCTGTGAACCAATTTGAGTGGCCAGCCTTATCCGCTGGCTTTCGCCGCCGCTCAACGATTTAGATGATCTATTGAGTGTGAGGTAGGTGAGACCGACATCGAGCAAAAAACCGAGCCTCTCACGTATTTCTTTTAAAATGTCTTTTGCGATTGTGTTTTGCTTTTTGCTAAGGCGTTCTTCAATTCCATTAAACCATCCCGCCAATTTATCCAGGTCCTGGCGGCTAAGATCTGCTATGTTCTTCTCGTCTACCTTAAACCACAAACTCTCTTTCTTTAACCTGTCGCCGCTGCATTTCGGACATTCTTTTAAAATCATAAACTTCTCAACCCAATCCCGCAAAGACTCACTGCTGCTTGACGAAAACCACCTTTTTAACATGTTAACTATACCTTCATACTCGGTTGTATACATATCGCCCGGCAACGCCTGATAGTCGCCCGAAATTTCTATATCGTCGGTCGAGTCTTCTTTGCCGTACAGAATTACATTCATGGCTTTTTCGGAAAGGTCTTTTACAGGTTTGTCTACGCTAAACTTATATTTTTTAGCCAGTTGAACGATCTGCTTATAAATGAATGCTTCGCGCTCCTCGCCGAGTGGAGCAATGGCGCCTTCTTTTATACTTTTATTTTTGTCAGGGATAACCGCTTCCATATTTATCTGATACACACTTCCCAATCCTTTGCAGGCAGGGCAGGCACCATATGGTGAGTTGAAGGAAAAAGCATTTGGAGATGGTTCTTCGTAGCTAAGGCCTGTGTCTTCGCACATCAATTGCTTACTGTATTGTACTACGGTATTGCTGTCGTTTATAAGTAAAAACATCAAATCTTTACCTACCTGCAATGTCTTCTGAACACTTTGGCTCAACCGTACTTTCATGTCATTAGTTGCCTGCAAACGGTCTATCACCAGCTCTATATCGTGGATCTTATAACGGTCAACCTGCATCTTTTCTTTTAGATCCTTTACCTCTCCAT
>JALYZZ010000003.1 GCA_030948675.1 Bacteroidota bacterium
GAATAATGGTGGAGTTTCCATAAGGAAGTCCATAGCCAATAATTAAACGGTTAGCCCATTGATGTTTTTGAGCCACTTTTAAATAATATCGGGTATCGAACTCAGTTTTTATATACTGCGAAAAAGGAGACCCAAGAAGATTAACTGTTTTTCCATTTTTCGCGTCTGCCCCCGACAGTAGACCTGCTATATTTCCTGAAAGGTCTAATAAGCCATTGAAATACAAACCGCTCGAATTTTTTGGCGCATTAGCCAACTCGTTATAATTATAATTGAAGTTCGACCCTATAATAAATTGCTTGTCTATTGTTCTTTTTAAGATAGGGTTTTCCTTGGCAGATCTTTTAAATGAGTCTGAAACATTAAGCGGCTGTACAAAATTTACAGATACCAGATTGAACGTATTTTCTCTCCTTGCATTCGTCTTCCAAATATAACCAAACTGTCCCCTGAAAGAATTTAGGGAATATAGCTTTTGCCGCTGCAAAATGTCGTAACCAAATTGGATATTGGTTCTGGGCACGAACGCACTTTCCGTTCCAAGGTTTAAGAAAGGAACGAGGATTCTTGGAAAAGTAAGATTAGCTTCAGCCCCATAACGCAAAGTATTGTATCCGCTAAACTGACCGCTAAACTGTACTTCTGATCCAAAGTAGGCATTTACTGTTACCAGTTCCGCTCCTTTAAATGCGTTTCGATTTCTCCATCTTACAGTTAGATCTCCACCTGTTACATTGTTAGATTTCGAGAGGCCACCCACTTCTGCACTCAAAGACTTTTTGGGCAAGGGGGTAAGATAATAATAGGTATTTAGCTTAAACGAATCCGGTACTACTTCAAACCGGTTTTTTACAAACTTGAAAGCTCCCAAATTAATCAACCTGTTTAAAGAAAGATTATGATCGGCGCGGTTGTATAAATCCCCCGGCTCAAAAACTATCATTTGGTCGAAAAGAGAAGGATTAAAAGTCTTTTTACGATCTATAACGTAGTAGTCATCAAACAGTACAGAGTCTTGTTTCAAAGTATCGCTGGCGGCGGTGGTTAGATTATAGTTGGAGTAAATAAAAGCCTTATTTATTCTATAAGCATGTTTGGCATTGTCCAGAACTTCCGGTTTAAATCTTACATATAAATTTACCTGATCCTGCCCAATGGTACTGTCTACTAATACAATCAGATCTTCGGGATTAAAAAAGTAAAAACCCTTTTCTTTTAAGGCAATATCAATGCGCGCCCTTTCACCTTTAACTACATCAAGAATAAAGGGATCGCCTTTTTTAAATATCGTTTTCGCAGATACCTGCCTAATTAAACGACCTGCATCGCTGCTATCTGTCGGAAAAAAGATATCCTTTATCTTATATTGGTAACCGGCATTTGCAACATATCTGGCGCTTGCTTTTTTGTTTTTTACAATTGTATCGCCAGTTACTTTAGCGTGAAAAAATCCTTTGTTTTCAAGTGTATTCGTTAAGACCTGTATGTTTCTTTCGAGCTTAACAGCGCTAAGCAGCACAGGCGGCTCTCCATTCTTTCTCAAGAATTTATTAATAAAATTATTTTTCTTACCCGCCATATTATAAAGGGCGAGCTTGAATCGTATACCTAAAATGCTGGAATTAGGCTTGGGCCGGATAAGCCCATGCAGATCGCTCTTTAGTACTTTGTCTTGATTCTTTTTTACAGCAGAATCAGTCAACTTCAAGGTTGCACCGGTATATAAGGCATCCCCGGCGGGAACTTTCTTTGTGATGTTACATCCCCATATTGATACAGCTAAAAGGGCTACGCCAAATAAATAAACACCAGGTATCTTCATCTTTCTAATTTCCATCAGTTGAGTCTTTTACTGCAGGAGGGATAGCTTTTCTATCATCTGCTGATATTTTATCAGTAAATGAAACTGTTTGGTTACCATCTGCAGGGCTGTTAGTTGTAGTTGCCTGTCCAGCGCTTGTTTTTGCTTCTTTTTTTAACTGATTTTTCGGCTTCCTTTTATGAAAGATTTCATTAAACTTATTATAGTCAACTGTAATTATAAACTTTATGCCGGTTTCTATTACATACCCTTCTACCACTGCTTCGTAATCATTTTTGCGATAGCCTCTTAGCATATACCGGCCATCTTTGCTAAGATTGTAGTCCAGACTAACATTACCTATTACATTACTAGCTGTTTGATTAGACTGTTGGGGTCCTTCCAATTCGTAATTGCTACCGACCGTTACTTTCAACCGGTCGTTTAATAGTCGCTTAGACAGCGCTACATTAAAATCGGTTCTGTCGCGTCGCTGGCCTGTTGTATAGTCGGCTGCAGAGTTTACATCAAAGTTAATATCTACCCCTTTTATCAGGTCTCCCGCCAATCGGTTCAATTGCTCTGTAAGTATTTTACTAACGCTTTGCCGTGCAAATGCGCCAGCATTAAAGCCACCCCCACCGCTGCTGCTTTGAAAAGGGTCCTGACCTACGAAACGGTTAAGCAACAAGAGCGCAAATACTTGTTTATTTAATTCAGATGGTTCTGCCCTTATCTGGTCAAGTCTCGTATTAACTGTTGTAAGTATTTCATTCGAAACCCTCACATTGTTTTCTGTGGGAAGCGTAATATCGAAACTAAATGTGGGCTGCATTAATTGTCCATTGATCATCAGCTTCACCTGAAAGGGCAATTTTTGCTGATAGTATCCCGTCATTGCCTGGGAAACCTGATCTGCCACTAAATCCAAGGCAGATGTGTTTGCAACGTATACAGCAGTAACACTTGCGTCTGCTGTAGTTGGCTCACCGGTCCATGTTATTTTGCTTCCCTTTTGTATTTCGAAGCGACGGTGAAGGAAGTTAAAAGAGAGATCATAAGAACCATGGTCAATGGTGTACGTTCCTGTCATTGTTATTTTACCACTTGGATCAATACCTGTGGTTAATGCCGCATCACCTCTCACATTTAAAAAGTCACCATTTGCTTCGTCAACGATTATATTAAAATTTGCCTCTTTTGCAATTACCAGATTTACCGATACATCCATCCCTGTAACTGCACTTTTATTAAAGGATGAATCATACTTTACCAGCACTTGTTTAAATAAAGTATCATTTTCCGGGGCGTCCATATCTACAAATTCTATAACGCCTTTTCTAGCTACCACCCCAGGCTCTGACTGCGGTATAACGATCGATAGGTCTGTCTCAGGGTTTACCCTAAACATGCCATCCACGATAGGAGCACTTTCGGTACCCTTGATATTTAAATTGGTACTAAAATAGAGCTTACCGTAGTAGAGGCTGTTTTGTTTTTTGGTTGTGTTGATAGCTCTAAAGTCCCTGGCTTTTACAGTCAGGTTAAACTTGTAGTTTACAAAATTTGTGGTGCCTGCAAGACCATCGATAACCAAAGCATTGTCTGCAGAGTCCTTTATTGTAAAAGAATTAAATGCTATACCCTGATTATTGACTTTAATTGTTTCTCCATCAATTTTAAAATAACTACCTAACATCACTGCATTAAACCCAGTTTGATTGAAAGTAATACCTCCGTCGATTTTTGGATTTTTCGTGGTACCGCTGATTGCCACACTTCCTGTAAGATTACCGGTAGATTGATTTATTGCACCCATGCTGGCCGCCTCTATGGTTTTAAAAGGCAACTGCTTTATGTTTAAGTTGAAATCAAAATTGCTGTTGTTAGCCGGCTTCAAATAATAATTGCCGGTTAGGCTTACATTGTTTCCCTTGCCGGTAATGGTTACATTGGTTGCAAAAACATTTTGTGTGTTATTATTCACCTTAATGTTTACATCGCCTATCGTATCTTTTTTTATAGCAAGGTTATTCAAAGTAAGATCAGTAGTAAAATTGGGTTGTTTTAAAATGTCTTTAACCTGAACATTTCCATTCAACATACCATCAGCAAGCAGCGAATCAGATTGAACGAAAGCAGACAATGTGGCCAGCCTAAAATTGTTAAAAGCAATCCGAAGCGGACTGTCAGCGGCTGTAGTGAGGCTATTGATGATTAGGTGTTGATTGTTTTGACTAAGATCGAAGTTTCTGGCATTTACAATTGTGGAACCAAATCGGATGAGGTTGTCGGGACTTATAGACCATGTATCATAGTTTAGCATCAGGCTATCCGGTTTAAGAGACACTGCATAAATATTTCCAGGCTCCTGCGCAAAAACGCCACCTAACCTGTACTTATTTTTTGCGGCTTTGTCTTTTATTGAAAGGCCAAAATTAATACGGTTGTTTGCAAGTGCGGTTGTTAGCCTGGTTCCATATAAAGCGATACTGCTGCCACTTGTAAACTGGTTAACGTTTGTTACAATATTTAAACTACTATCTTTTCCAAGTGCATTAATCGCCACCCCATTTATTGTATTTGTACCATACACAATGTTGGGTGCAGCCATGTTTGCATTCCAGCCGTCACTGCTTGAAAAGTTTGAAGTAAGGGTAATACCATCAAATCTTTTTAAATTGGGTACAAAGGCATGCAGGGTCGGATGGTCAATTACATTGACATTGATTGAGAAATTGTAAGGATCAACATTTTTGACAGGTGTTCCAACAGGAATGATAGCATAATAAGGCTGAATAGTTTCCATCAAAATATCACCTAATTGAAGCAGTTTATATTGTCCCTGAATTTGAGCACTGGCAAAATCAGTTTTTAGAGCAATGGTTTGTTGATTATTTACATTGCTTGCTATTACAGACAATGAGTCAAGGGCGATTCTTTGCCCATTCATAACGAGTAAAGAATTAACTACGAATATTTGGCCATTGAGTGCATCCAGGTTTAGCTCGGGAACGTTAGCCGTAATCTTTCCCCTATATATAATAGCATTAGGAGTTAAATGAAGCGGAAGGGTTTTGATACTATCAATATTAGCATTGATAACGAAACCGGGCAGCTTTCCGCCCATATTTCCTTCTGCCTGCAATGCAACATGAATATTAGGATCTTGTATACCGGCATTTGCAGTAAACTTCTGATTTGCAAGAGAGGCATTGAATGCTAAGTTGCGATAAGTGTATTTCTTAACTTCTGCTGAGATAATATTTCCTTTAATAGTTGCCTTAGCGTTATCAGGATTATAGCCACGCCCATCCACGGAAAAGCTGGCTGTTACTGCGCCCACATTTTGTGGTTGTTGCATGATAGCTCCAACATTTAAAGCGGTAGCAGATATAGTAGCATTGTAGCGTGCATTATTTTTATCTGCTGCGTTACTGATCTTTCCATTTACCCTGGCAGAACCGAGAGATGTGTTTAGCGTAAGATCAGTAGCAATACTCTTCATTCCCCCTTTTACTTTTCCATGGAGAGATATGGTTTGGGGAACGTTGATATTTTTAGGAATACTGCCTGCAGGAGCCAATGCAAAAATTTCGGTACGATTGGTATTAAATCTATTAATATTGATGTCAGCATAGATATTTTTAGGATCTGTGGCATTATTGATGATACCCGAAAGGTCAATATTGGTATTTCGGGTATCTCTAAAATGAAGATTATTTATTTCCAGATGCCGCATCCCTCCTCTTAGTCTACCATCCAAATTCATTACCGCTGGCAAACTAAGCCCTTTTGGAAGAGTACCGGCCGGCATCAATGAAACAAGGTCAGCGCTGCTAGTAGTAAATTTGCGGATATTTAAATCTGCTACCGCATTTTTAGTATCCATGCTATTACTAATCAAGCCGGCAATATCAATACTTGTATTATGCAAACCTCTAAATTGGAAAGTTTCAATATTAAGCCGGTCAAGACTTCCCTTTATTCTGGCGTTGATATAAATGCGGCTGGAAGGATTTTGAAATGCAGGTTGGGATGAAAGCGTAGGAACAAACGTAAGAATATCTTTTACCTGCAAGTAACTGCTGTCAATATTTAGGTCCACCTCGAGCAAACCCATTTGTTTTTGAATGGCTGCAAGGGAAGGATACCGTACGATCGCACTTCTTTTTATCTCTGAACCTGGCGTTTGAATAAGTATGTTTTGCAACGACGCACCTTTGTCGGTATACACAACATCTGTTTGAAACTTATCCAATTTAAAACCACTTTTTTCTTTCATCCGGCCCTCAACAATATTAAGTGCAATGGTATCATTGTGAAATAGAAAATTATCAGCGTGAAGTGTAAGATCTTTCAGCGCCATGTGAGCGAAGTCCATACCCCTTGCAGCCTTGGGTTTAGTATTGTCATCAAAAACAAAATTGTTATTATCGAACCGCACCGCACCAATAGTAAAGCGCCACGGTAGTGGCTGAGCAGCCGTAGCAATGTCCTTGTTCTTTTCGTTAGTAAGCTTCACTACAGGAGGAGTATTTGCTTTCCCTATCTTATAAAAGCCGTCAAGATTATTTAACTGAACATCTTTGATGGCAACTACAGAATTTTTTAGATCAAAGTTTTCAGGATGGATATTGAGATTTTTAAAAGACAGATGGGTAGACATGGCTGACACGGCGTTAGAATAGCTGATGTCAAAATCACTAACAAGCATTTCTTTGTTAGTAAAATTCAAATACTTAGGAGCTTCATTTTTATCAGCGGGGTTTGGATGATCAACTACCGCAGTAACAGCCATTGGTTGTTTCTGATTTACTCTCCCCCTCACTCCATTCAATACAATACTCGGAACGTCGTAACGGAGATTAGCAGGATCAAATTTGTTGATACGGGTATCGAAGTGGTTAAGATAAATGTCTACATCATTACCAGTAACGATATCAACATACACAAAGCGAGACTTGTCTATTATTATCTTATTAATTGCCATCTTCATGGCAGTAGTATCTTTTTTTACAGTAGTGTCTACAGGCGATGAAAAAGCATCTGCTATAAATTGAAAATTAAAAGTTGTGTCAGGAAGCTGCCTTTTAATTTTTGCAGTAATTCCGTTGAGGTTTATTTCATTGATCTGAATTTCCTTGCTTAAAAGTTTAAACATGTCAATGTCAACCTTCAACTCGTTTCCTGCAATCAAAGTGTCTTTGGCCCTGTCTTCGATATACACTCCCTGCAGCACAAGCATTTTAGGAAAGTCGATGTCAAGACCTCGTATTTCAACCCTTGTTTTTAGCTTGGTTCCAAGAAATGAGACAATCTTTTTACGTGCGAAATTTTGAACGGGAGCGGTTTGAATTAGAA